>CANQUO010000005.1 GCA_947627085.1 uncultured Oscillospiraceae bacterium | reverse complement strand
TAAACGCCGGCCAGACGCCGGAGCTTAAAAATTCCGGAGGCGACTTCTTCTTTTTAAAGCGCCAGGACGCCCGGGCGGTGACAAATACGGTGACGGAGCTTGTGAGCTCACGCCTTCCCAAAAACATGGGCATCCCGCCGGAGGACATACAGATACTTTCCCCCTCCCGCAAGTACGCCGGGGGCACCAGGGAGCTGAACCTGGCCGTTCAGGAGGCCCTGAATCCCGCCGGGGAGGGCAAAAAGGAAAAAACCGTGGGAAATATCACCTTCCGTGTGGGCGACAGGGTGATGCAAACACGAAACAATTATGATATAATATGGGTAAAGTCCGGCGCCGTCCCCTCCGGCGAGGACGAGAAACGCGCCGACGCCGTCGCCGCCAGCGCCCAGGAGCGGGAGAGCGAGACACGCCGGCATGAGGCGGGCACGGGCATCTTCAACGGCGACGTGGGCTACATCGAGGGCATGGACGAGGCCACGGGCATCGCCTACATACGTTTTGACGAGCGCCTTGTGCCCTACCCCTTCGACCAGATGGGGGATTTGGAGCTTGCCTACGCCGTGACGGTCCACAAATCCCAGGGCAGTGAGTACCGGGCGGTCATACTGGCCCTTCCAAAGTGCCCGCCGGGGCTTGTGACGAGAAGCGTCCTCTACACCGCGGTGACAAGGGCGAGACAGCTCCTTATCGTGGTGGGCGGGGCGGACGTATTTTCCGCCATGGTGGCCAACGACAAGCGCCTGCGGCGCTACTCGGGCCTCAGAGCGCGGCTTTGCGGAGAGGCCGGCTGATGGGACTTTATAAAAAGCTTTTATCCCTACTTTTCCCGCCAAGGTGTATATTTTGCCGGAGGATAATCGACGAGGGCTTCATGTGCCGGAGCTGTCAGGCGGACCTGCCCGTGTGCGGACAGATAAAAAAACGCGGGGAGTTTTTCTCCGCCAGCGTGGCGCCGCTATATTACGAGGGCTCCGTCAGAAAGGCCCTGCACAGGTATAAATTTTCCGGAAAGCGGGGCTACGCCGGCGGCTTTTCGGAGCTTATGGCCGACTCCGTCAGGCTGGAGCTTCCAGGCCGGTTCGATGTGGTGACCTGGGTGCCGGTCAGCGCCAAAAGACTCCGGGAGCGTGGCTACGACCAGTCGAAGCTCTTAGCGGAGCTCACGGCGAAAAAGCTGGGGCGTGAAACCGTGCCGGCCCTGAGAAAGACCCGGCACACTAAGGCCAACTCCTCCCTGGAGGGCCGGGAGAGCCGTGCCGCCAATATCCTTGGGGCCTACGAGGTCACGGACAGGGAGCTTGTGGCCGGGAAGAGGGTCCTGCTCATCGACGACATCTTCACCACCGGCGCAACAATGTCCGAGTGCTCCCGGGTGCTCCTTATGGCCGGGGCCGAGGACGTGGTCTGCGCCGCCGTGGCAGCGGCGAGAAGAAATAACAGGAAAAATTAGCCATACAATTGGATATAATAAGGTCAGCTACACTTAGCGGAGGGAAAAAATATGATATTCGGACGCGATATCGGCATCGATCTTGGCACGGCCACCGTGGCGGTGGCGGTGAGGGGCAAGGGAATAGTGACCCGTGAGCCCTCGGTGGTGGCCATGGACAAAAATACGGGCAGGCTATTGAAGGTGGGCGCGGCGGCCCAGAGGATGCTCGGCCGCACCCCCGGCAACATCGTGGCCATACACCCCCTGTCCGGTGGCGTCATATCTGATTTTGACATGACGGAGAGGATGATAAGGGAGCTTCTGCGCCGGGTCACCTCCTTCAGCCTCATGAAGCCCCGGGTGGTGGTCTCGGTCCCCTCGGGCATAACCGAGGTCGAGGAGCGGGCCGTCATCGACGCCGGTATCCGCGCGGGCGCCAGGCGCGTCTACCTTATGGAGGCCCCCGTGGCGGCGGCCATGGGCGCGGGAGTGGACATATCGAAAGCCGAGGGCAACATGGTGGTGGACGTGGGCGCGGGCACCACGGACATCGCGGTTCTGTCCCTCTCCGGCGTTGTGCAGTCCGAGTCCATAAAGACCGCCGGCGACGCCTTTGACGAGGCCATAATCAAATATATAAGGAAAAAGCATAACCTGCTCATCGGCAAAAACACCGCCGAGGAGCTTAAAAAATCCATCGGCTGTGTGTTCCCCAAGCCCGACGAGATGGCCGTGGAGGTCAAGGGCCGGTGCCTCATGACGGGACTGCCCCGGATGGTGTCCATAAGCGCCCCGGAGATGATAGAGGCCTTTGACGAGGTCTCGGAGCAGATACTTGAGGCTATCCACCGGGTGCTGGAGAGCACACCGCCCGAGCTCGTGGCCGACATATCGGAAAACGGCATAGTCATAACCGGCGGCGGGGCCCTCATCTGGGGCTTTGACAGGCTCATCGAGAGCTCCACCAGCATAGCCACCCGCATCGCCGACGACGCCGACATGTGCGTGGCCTACGGGCTCAATAAGTCCCTTGAGATGATAAGCGAGATGCAGGAGGGCCCCCTTAACCTCTCCCGCAGGAGACAGCTGAGATGACCGCTCTCATATGGGACTTGGACGGGACGCTTCTTGATTCCTATAAAATAATCGTCCTCTCCACCCTTGAGACACTCCGTGAGGCCGGGGTCGAGGCTAAAGAGGCGGAGACGTACAGATACCTTATCGCGAACTCCGTGAAGGACCTCTTGGAGAGGACCGGCAGGGAGCGTGGGCTTGACGGCGATAAGCTCTGGAGGCGCTATCAGGAGCTCAGCACCGCAAGGGACGGCGAGGTCACCCTCATGGACGGGGCGGCGGAGGCGCTTTTTAAGCTCAGCGCCCTCGGCGTCCGTAATTTCGTCTATACCCACAAGGGCCGCACAGGCGCCAAAGTGCTTGAAAGGCTGGGGATAGGGGAGTACTTTGAATACGTCCTCTCCGCCGAGGCGGGGCTCCCCCGAAAGCCCGCGCCGGACGGGATAGAGTGGATAGTCCGCCGCTTTGGCCTTGACAAACGTCGGACCTTTTACATAGGCGACAGGCGCATCGATGTAGAGTGCGCCGAAAATTCCGGCGTCCGCTGTATACTCTACCTCCCGGAAAGCTCCGTGGGCGCCCCCACGGGCCGGGAGTGGCGTGTGGTCCGCGACCTGCGCCAGATACCGGACATCATCAAATCCGAACAACAAAAAGGCTGACGGGATTTCCGCCAGCCTTTATTTCGTTTACTTCTTCTCCTTCGCCTGAGCGGCCTGAGCTGATTGGGCGGCCTGGACCTGGAAGGCGCTCCCGTCGCCGGTAAGGCCGTCGCGGCGGAGCATGTTCTCCAGAACGTCAATGTCGGAGGATATGTCCATGGCCTCGGACTCGTAGAGCTTGTCGAGCTGTTTTTTGAACCCGTCCACCAGGGTATCAAGTATCCGCTCTATCTCCGCCTTGGTGGAGCGTATGTTGTCCCCGTCCGCCCCGGACCGCTCGAACTCCGCGTAGGACCGGAGGAGCTTTAAGGTGGTGGGCAGGTAGTAGCTCATGAAGGACTTTATCTGGGGCTCCTTCTCAGGCTTTTCCTGGACGGCCTTGAATATCCGGCTTGTCAGGTCCTCCATCTCGTCTATGCGCCGCGACACGCCCTCGTCGGGTATGTCGTCGTTGAGCTTGCGTATCTGGCGAAGTATGGACTTGTACCGGTCCTCGTCGTCGGCGGGGGGAGCGGGATCGGCCTCCGCCTTGGGGGCCGCGCCGGGCTTCAGCACCAGCACCCCGTCGCCCTGGTCGATGTAGGCGGTCTTTGTCAAAAGCCCCTTTTCGATCATTGCCTCCAGGTCCCCGCGGCACTTTTTCTGGGACACGCCGGCTTTTTTGGCCAGCTCCTCAACGGGCACGCAGTCCCTACCCGTGCAGGCGGCCTCATATAGCTTAAAGCGGTTCTCCCGCTTTTTAAGATACCCACGGTAGCCGAAGATACCGACGCCTCCCATGGCCGTCAGCACGCCGGACACCAGCCCGAATAAGCTGTCGCCACTGAGGGAAAGCCGCAGGATACCGACCCCGATAAGGACGATACCCGCGATAAGAAGCCAGGTCCTGAGCTTCCCGTCAGAGCTTGCGGTGGTGTTCGCGGTCGCGGTACCCTTTGGGATATCCGCCTTCTTTCTGGCGTCGCTCTCGGCGGCCCGGGAGACCATATTTGACCCCTGGGCCCCGCCGGCGGGGCGGTTTTTGACCTGGGGCGCCGGCCTTTTCGCCGCCGGCCTTATGACCACCGTGCGGTCCACGTAGTTTATATATGCGTCGGGCCCGAAGCGCCCCTCGGCCACCATCTTCTGAAGGTCCCGGAGGGCCGTTTCGAAGCTGACGCCCAGGGCCGAGGCCAGATACTCTATGGACTCCACGTTCCGCCCGTCGGTCATGATCAGGTACTTGTCCATGCGCGCGGCCTGACGGTAGTCGGAGGATATGTTCTTGTCGCTCTTGCTTTTACCGGATCTTGCGGCGTACCGGACGGCAAAAATTATGCCTATGCCGAACGGCAGTAAAGGCCAGAAATTAGGCAAAACTATCATACCTATTATGAATATCCACCAGGGAAAACTGTTTTTCTTCTTACCGGACATTTACTCGCCTCCCTTGCCGCGCTTTTACATATACATACATTATTGCATGTGGCCCTATTTGTCAAGTATCAGATTGTCCACGCCGTTTTCGTCGAACTCGTCAAGGTACTCCTCCATGCGTTCGGTGAGCTCCTTGTAGTTTGCCTCCGTCACCGGGGAGAAGTCCATGTCCCGGCGGGCCAGCTCCTCGGCCAGTATGTCGAAAAAGACCGCGTCCTCGTAGTCCATGATGGCCTCGTGTATGCCGCCCTCCTCAAAGGCCGTGGATGGCACCACCGTGCCGCCGTCAATGGCGTAGAGCTCCTCCATTCCCCGCTCCTGAAGGCACTGGGCAAAGACCGCGCTCTCCACCTCGTCGTAGTCGGGTATCCTGTCGTCGCCCCTCGTGGAATTAAGTACCCAGTTGCCGATGTACACAAGGTCCAAAAGCCTTCTAAATTCCCTGTTTGAAAGGTCAAAATGTATCATACTTCCCCCGCCTTATACCTGAACTCGTATAACATCCTATTATTATATCACTATATTTTCTTAAATTCCACTGAAAATCCAATTAAATAACCGCGAAATTCGAGTAGTACGAGAAACGCGGGAAAATAATCTCCCGTTTGCCGGGGGTAAAGGAGCGCGGAGGACGGCGAAAACGTTGATATTCCCCAAAAATCTGCTATAATAAAATAAAAAGTGACAGACGATGGGGGAGCGGCTTTGACGATTATCGGAAAGATCGACATTGAAAAGTACAAATGCGTAACGCCGGACATCACAACTGACGAGGTGATAATCACTGATGAGCGGATAGAGCATATCAGGGAGAGGCATCCGGGCGACTACGATAGATTCCGTTCATATCTTCCGCAAATTGTTTCTGAACCTGACTATATTATTGAGGACAAACGGCCATACACAGCGATGGTGCTAAAAGAGTTTAATGAATACGGTGAGAAATTCCGATTATCTTTACGACTTGTTACTCCGGCAGATAATAAAGAGTTTAAGAACTCAATCCTGACATTTTTGAAAATCCGTGAAAAGGAATGGAACCGGCTGATCAACAATAAAGTTGTTCTTTACAAAAAAGAATAATAATGCTATAATAAGTGTAGGATAAGGTAGGACTTTGAGGTGGTAGACTTCGTACCGACCACACGCCGATGGCATGACAGGGGTGACCCGAGAGATGCAGGAGATTGGTACGCCTGCCAAAGTCCAACTGAGAGGGTCGCTTGAATAGCGGCCCTCTTTCCTTTATATAAGGACAGTGATTTAGCGGCGGCGGAACATGAGATGGGCAATATCTGGGGAAAAACGACGAAAAAAGGCGAAAAAGCGCAAATCCCACACTATGAAATACCAAAGCCGAGGATTATTTTAAAATCTTAGTGACATTTCGTAACTGATATGTTATTATAGACCCGCGAATGAATTGGGAATGAGTTTTGGGGATATTCAGGGGAGGTATGGCTGTGAAGGACGAATTTAAGGGTGATACGAGGGACGTGACCATTTCAATAAAGGGCCTGATGGGCACTGACGAGGACGGGGAGGACATCGAGCTCGTGACCGGCGGGAAGTACACCTTTGACGACCGGCGGGCGGCCTTTGAGTATATGGAGACGGAGCTTACGGGCATGAAGGGCACCAAGACCAAGGTCACCGTGGACCCGGAGGGGGTGCTCATAACACGCAGCGGCACCTTCAACATGCACATGGCCTTCGAGGAGGGGCGGAAAAACTACGTAAATTACGAGACGCCCTACGGATTTTTCACCATGGGCCTTGCCACCCAGAGCATAAAAAACGAGCTTACCCCCGCCGGAGGCCGGCTGGAGGTCCGCTATCTTCTGGACCTGGACAGCACCATGACCACGAAGAACAAGGTGGAGATAAATATAAAAGCGTGAGAGAGGGAAAATATGAACCTTATTGATGAAGCGAAGCTCAGCATTGAAAAGCTTTTGAATAACGCGTATGAAAGCGCCGTGGAGAAGGGGACCCTCCCCGCCGGCTGTGCCCTTGGCGGCACCGTGGAGATACCCAAGGACACCTCCTACGGCGATTACGCCAGCTCCTCGGCCCTGGCGGCGGCAAGAAGTATGCGCATGGCCCCCCGGAAGATAGCCGAGGCATTAGTTGCGGAGTTGGACCTCACCGGTAGCTTTTTTGAGAAGGTGGAGATCGCCGGGGCGGGATTTATAAACTTCCGTCTGGGGAGCCGCTGGTACGGCGACGTACTCAGGACCATCGAGGCCGAGGGGAGAAGCTACGGCGAGTCCAGCGCCGGTGGCGGTGAGAAGGTCATGGTGGAGTTCGTGTCCGCAAACCCCACGGGCCCCATGCACATGGGCAACGCCCGGGGCGGGGTGCTGGGCGATACGCTGGCAAACGTGCTCCGGGCTGCCGGGTACGACGTTTGGAAGGAGTTCTACGTAAACGACGCGGGCAACCAGGTCCACAAGTTCGCCGTGTCCATCTACGCCCGGGCAATGCAGGAGAAAATGGGCGAGGACAACTACGAATTTCCCGAGGACGGCTACCACGGCGAGGACATACGGGAGCTGGCCCGTGGCTTTTTGGCCGAAAACCCCGATTTTCCGCAGGGGAGGAGCGAGGAGAGCTGGCAGGAGGAGATGGCCAAATACGGCCTTGAGCGGAACATCCCCAAGATGAAAGCCGACCTTCGCAAATACGGTATCGAGTATGACCAGTGGTTTTTTGAGTCGAGCCTCCATGAGTCCGGCTTTGTGGCCGACACCGTGGAAAAGCTTGCCAAAAACGGCTGGACCTACGAAAAGGAGGGGGCGCTGTGGCTCAGGACCGCCGACCTTCTCCGGAAAAAATATATCTCCGAGGGCAAGACCCCCGAGGAGGCGGAAAAGCTCGACCTGAAGGACGATGTATTGCGCCGCGCCAACGGCTTTTACACCTACTTCGCCGCGGATATCGCCTACCACCGCAATAAGCTGGAGGAGCGCGGCTTTTCAAAGGTGATAAACGTCTGGGGCGCCGACCACCACGGCCACGTGGCCCGGCTTCAGGCCGCCGTGGACGGACTGGGGCTTGAGGGCTCGAAGCGCATAATCATCGTGCTCATGCAGCTTGTGAACCTATTGCAGGACGGCCAGCCCGTGCGCATGTCAAAAAGGACAGGAAAGGCCATAGCCCTAAACGACCTTCTTGACGAGATAAGCGTGGATGCCGCAAGGTATTATTTCAATAACCGCGCCGCCACGAGCCCCTTAGACTTCGATTTGGACCTGGCCGTAAGGCAGGACAGCGAAAACCCGGTATACTATGTCCAGTATGCCCACGCCCGCATCTGCACACTTATAAACATGCTGGCCTCCGAGGGACACGCGGTCCGGGATATGAAAGACATAAAGCCCGAGCTCCTCACCGACGAGACGGAGATCGCCCTTATAAAGGAGCTCTCCGCCCTCCCGGAGGAGGTAAAGCTGGCGGCCCGGGACTTAGACCCCTCAAGGATAAACCGCTACGTCACGGAGCTTGCCGCCCGGTTCCACCGCTTTTATAACGCCTGCCGCGTAAAGGGCGCGGAGCCGGAGCTCCTGGACGCGCGCCTGAAGCTCGCCGCCACGGTCAGGGCCGTCATAGAAAACTGCCTCACCCTTCTCGGCGTCACCGCCCCTGAAAAAATGTAAAAGAGGCTGTCGAAAAAGGCCTGACGGCCTTTTTCGACAAGGGGAACGATAGAAAAAATTTCCGGAATTAGAATTCCGGAAATTTTTTCTGCCGTTTTGCTCCGCGCATGGCCCCGTCGTCGCTGATGCCGCTTTACCTCGCCCTCCCTGCAGTCGGGCTCAGGCGCGGGCATCGCTCATCTCCGCGCTAAGAGCCGCCCCTCCGGGGCGGTTGCGCTCCGAAACGCGCCTGCGGGCGCAGTCCTCTCCCCAGCGGGCAACAGCCCGCCGGGGACCCCATGTCACACTGCGCAAAACGAAAGGGATTTTTTCCGGCGTACATGCCGTCGGAAAAATATTGAATTGGGGGTCACGCTTACCTGGGGGATTTAAAAAAATTTCTCTTCTGTGTATATTTCCCATGCGCCGGGGACAGAATAGGAGCGTTAAGGCAAATTTCGCGGGGGAACCGCGGCACAAAAAACGGAGGTTTGAAATGCGACAGAAGAAGAGCTTCGGCCAGAGGGCCGAGGAGTTTCTGGGCGGAAAGGGCTTCTACATAGTCCTTTTCGTGTGCGTCGCCGTCATTGGCGTCTCGGCGTGGTTACTGCTGTTTTCCAAGTACTCGCCCATGATGCCCGACGACGCCGGGGACTATCTGGATGCCATGGGGAATATTGACGGGACGGCGCCCACGGTGAAGCCGACCTCGCCGGTGAGCGAGAGCCAGCCGGAGCACTCGGTGCCCGCGCCAAATCAGGGGAAGCTGACCCAGACGCCCAATGAGCCAAAGACGGACAATACCCTTGTGGTGGACAAGGATAAGGGGCAGACCGACGGCAAGACAGACAGCGAGACCGATAACAAGACGGACAGCAAGACCGACGGCAAGACGGTCACAAAGATCGAGGACGTGAGCTTCATCTGGCCCCTCAGCGGTAAGGTGGCGGTGGACTACTCGCCGGACGCCCTTATATACAGCGAGACCATGGGCGACTGGCGTGTGCACAACGGCGTTGACCTGTCGGCGAAGCTGGGCACGAAGGTCCTGAGCGCCGCCGCCGGGACGGTGACGAGGGTGGAGAACACCGACGACATGGGCACCACGGTCACTATCGACCACGGCGCGGGGGTGACCACCACCTACGCCAACCTCGCCGGTACGCCCACGGTGAAGGAGGGCGACAGCGTCGCCATGGGCGCGGTCATCGGCTCAGTTGGAGCCACGGCCCTATATGAGACCGGGGACGACGCGCACCTGCACTTTGAGCTTGCGGTCAACGGCGAGAACGTGGACCCGGGGGAGTATCTGCCGAAGAAGTAAAATCTAAAAAGACGCGAATATTTTGAATGTTTTTTAAGACGCCGGACCGGTTCCGGCGTCTTTTTGTGCTTTATAAGTGAGGTTATTGCCGAAATATAAAGCCGTACTTGATTTTTATCCATTTCGCGCCTATTGAAATCAAGCGGCAAAGGAAGTATGATTAAACCAAAGCTTGCGCAGGCGGAAATTTTGGAGGAGATAAGCATGGATATTAAGCTCATCGGCAATCAGATACAGAAATTCAGGAAAGCCCGGGGGCTCACTCAAAAGGAGCTCGGCGAGGCCGTGGGGGTGAGCACCCAGGCGGTGTCCCAGTGGGAAAACGGCGGCGCGCCGGATATATCCCTCCTGCCCGCCATCGGGGACATACTCGGGGTGACGGCGGACGCCCTTTTTGGAAGGGAGGGCGGGGAGGGCCGGGACATGACCGATACCTTCCTCCGGTGGCTCAGGTCCGTCCCCGAGCGGGAACGGCTCTCCCGCATCACAAGGCTTTTGTGGGAGGCGGAGCTCTACGGCGTCAGCGACATAAATCTCGGGCAGATAAGGATAAACTATCCTACGGAGGGCGAAACTGTCTGGGGCCGCTCCGGCGCCATACTGATGCGGGCAGTCATGGGCACCAGCAGCGGCTACATCATGGGCGTGGGGGCGGACGACTACTCATACATGGGCGTGTTCCCGGAGCCGGAGGAGGGCTACGAGAGGTACCTTCTCAGCGACGAAAAATATCGGAGGCTGTTCGGGGCTCTCGCCATGCCCGGGGCGCTGGAGATACTCAGGTACTTATGCCGCTCCCGGGAGAGCTACTATGTGCCCGAGGTGGTGGCGCGCAATGCCGGGCTTGAAAGCGCGGAGGCGGAGAGGCTTCTTGACACACTGGCGGACGTGACGGGGCAGATAGTAAAGCGCGAGATAACCCTGCCGGAGGGGCCGGTCAGCGCCTACGCCATGATGGACGACGGGGGGTTGGTTGCTCTTCTGACCTTCGCCCGCTGGTTCTGCCAGGGCGACCATACCTACCTCACCGCAAACATCCTGCGGGGGCAGTCCCTTGACCGGGGGGAGGCGCAAAATGAAAAAGGCTGACCCCGCGCGGCCCTATATCCGGGCCTTTTATGAGCACAACCGCCTCCGCTTTTTGGGGACGGCGGCGCTGTACATTATGGAGGTCCCCTCGGTACTGGCCATATCCTGGGTGCTGGGGGAGGTGGTGGACGCCATCGCGGCGCTGGACGGTAACCGGCTGGTGCGGCTGCTGTGGGTGGCGGCGGGGGTGGCGGTGCTCATGGGCGTCTCGGAGACGCTTTACTACCGGGCCCTCAGCGGCTGGCTGGGCAGGGCGCTGGGCCGGTATAAGTCCTACGCCTTTCGGCATCTTACGGAAAAGGGCATCAGCGCCTTCACGAGGGAGAGTACCGGGCGGTATCTGTCCGTGCTCACGGGCGATGTGACCGTGATCGGCGCCGACTATCTGGAAAACCTGTTTGAGCTGATCATACATCCCCTGAATTTCGCGGCCACCCTGATATTCATGCTCACTTACAGTCCGGCCCTGACGGGGGCCGCCGTGGTGCTGTGCGTACTGCCGTTTTTGGGGGTGACCGCCTTCAGCCCGGAGCTTGCCCGGCGGGAAAAGGCCCTCAGCGACGCGAATGAGGGCTTCGTGGGCAAAATCAGAGACCTGCTCTCCGGCTTTTCCGTCATAAAGAGCTTCAAGGCCGAACGGGAGGCGGGCCGCATCTTCGATAAGGAGAACCGGAGCCTGGAGCAGGTCCGGAGCCGCCGGCTATCATGGCGCGGAGCGATGCAGGGGGTGGGCGGTAGCCTCTCGGTCGTCGCGCAGTTCGGTATGTTTTTCGTCGGCGCCTACCTGGCGCTGCGGGGCAGTATAACGGCGGGGACGGTGCTGATATTTACAAACCTCTCCAACTCCCTCATCCAGCCGGTCCAGCAGATACCACAGCTGTTGGCTAAGCGCAGGGCCGCCCGGGGGCTCATCGGGAAGCTTGCCGAAATCGTGGAGGAGAACGCCGCCCACGAGGGCGTGACCATCGAGCCCGAGCTCCGGGACGCCATCGAGATAGACGACCTGACCTTCGGCTTTGATGCGGAAAAGCCGGTGCTGCGGGACGTGTCGATGAGGTTGGAGGCGGGGAGGAAATACGCCCTTGTGGGGGCCTCGGGCTCGGGGAAGAGCACGCTTTTAAATCTGCTCATGGGCGGCTTTGAGGGGTATGAGGGCAGTATTTCGGTGGACGGGAAGGAGCTTCGGGACATCGACCCGGACAGCCTATACGACCTTATGAGCCTCATCGGGCAGAACGTGTTCGTATTTGACGACACGGTGCGAAGAAATATAACCATGTTCCGGGACTTCCCGGCGGAGGATGTGGACAGCGCCGTGGACCGGGCGGGGCTTACGGAGCTCATAGCCGAGCGTGGGCCGGACTACCGGTGCGGCGAGAACGGCGCGGGGCTCTCCGGTGGGGAGCGGCAACGGCTCTCCATCGCCCGGGCGCTCCTGCGGGGGACGCCGGTGCTCTTACTGGACGAGGCCACGGCGTCACTTGATAACGAGACGTCTTACGCCGTGACCCAGGCCATTTTGGACCTTGAGGGCGTGACGCGCCTCATCGTGACCCACCGGCTGGAGGGGGCGCTGCTCAGGCAGTACGACGAGATATTCGTCCTCCGCGACGGTGAGCTCTGCGAGCGTGGCGCCTTCCAGGAGCTCATGGAGAGAAGGGGCTATTTCTACTCCCTCTACACCGTCAGCGGAACCAAACCCAATTAAATATTTTTTCCGACGGCATGTACGTCGGAAAAAATCCCTCTTGTCACGCGAGCGTGCCGCTTGCGGCGCGCGCGGCGTGACGGCAGAAAAACCGGGTCGGAATTCTAATTCCGGCCCGGTTTTTCGCACGCATCCCAACTGTCGAAAAGGCCGTCAGGCCTTTTCGACAGTCTTTATCCTATCGTGACGGTGATTGACACGTAATTTATGAGCATGTGGAGGAACACGGGGGCCCAGATGGTGCCGCTTTGCTCGTAGCACCAGCCCAGCACAAGCCCGGCGGGGACGTACTGGAGGAGGTACAGAAGGTCCCACAGGGACCCGCCGTCCAGAAAGTAGCTCCAAAGGTGGTAGACGGAGAAGAGAAGGCAGGAGACGAGATAGGCGGCGAAGGCGTTCTTGCCCCGGAGGGAGCCGAATACCACGCCGCGAAAAAGCGTCTCCTCCACCACGGGGGCCAGGAGCACGCCGATGACCAGCATCTTTTTGGGGTTTATCCTCGTTATGGTGTTCACGGCCTCGGAGTTGGGATTCACGGTGCTGGGCAGGAAGAAGCTTATGGCGAAGTTCACCGCCGCCGAGAGGAAGATATACACCACGTACCCAATCAGCACCGCCACCACCGTGGCCATGAAGTTGTTCCACATGTCGCCGAAGGACTCCCGGAGAAAATGAAAGAGAAAGCCCAGCAGAAATACAAAACCGATGGCGTAATAGAGGAAATTGAGCCAGGTGGAATTGAGCTGGAAGCCCAGATGGGGGAAAACGAATACGTTGAGGGCGGAGACGATGTAGGGCATGGCGAAGATGTGCACGAACACATAGACCCAGCCCACTATGGTCTCCACCTTGTTCATGGGGTGGCGGAATTTGGCTTTTTTCATTGCGAGACCCTTCTTTTGAAATCGTATAGCATGTTGAGCGCCTCAAGGGGCGTCACGGTGTTGAGGTCCAGGGAGCGGAGCTCGGCGCTTATCTCCTCCCCGGCAAGGCCGGAGAGGGACACCTGGCCCGTCTCCTCCTCCCGGGGCTTTGACGCCGGGGCGGGGGCGCCCAGATTTTCCGTTATCTCGGCCAGAATGACCTTGGCGCGCTTAATGACGGGCTCCGGTACCCCGGCCAGCTTTGCCACCTCGATGCCGTAGCTGTCGTCCGCCCCGCCGGGGACTATCTTCCGGAGGAAGATTATATCGTCCCCCCGCTTTTTGGCGGAGATATTGTAGTTTTTGACGCCCTCTATCTGCCCCTCAAGGGCGGTGAGCTCGTGGTAGTGGGTGGCGAACATGGTTTTTGCCCCTAATTTCCGGCGGTTGGCGCAGAACTCCACAACGGCCCTGGCCACGGCCATGCCGTCATATGTGGAGGTCCCCCGGCCCACCTCGTCCAGGATTATGAGGCTCCGGGAGGTGGCGGACTTGAGTATGGACGCGACCTCGCTCATCTCCACCATGAAGGTCGACATGCCCCCGGAGAGGTCGTCGGAGGCGCCGATACGGGTAAATACACGGTCAACTATGCCGATGTCCGCCGACTTTGCCGGGACGAAGGAGCCCATCTGGGCCATCAGGGTTATGAGGGCCGTCTGGCGCATGTAGGTGGACTTTCCCGCCATATTGGGCCCGGTTATCACCGCGATCTGTGAGGCCCGGCAGTCAAGATGGGTGTCATTGGGCACAAAAAGCGTGTCCTTCTGGGTAAGCTCCACCACCGGGTGACGGCCCTCCACGATGTCTATGGCGTCGCCGGGGATCATGTTGGGGCGGCACCAGCCGTAGTCCGCGGCGCACTGGGCGAAGGCGCACAGCACGTCGAGCCTTGCCACCGCCGAGGCGGCTTTTTGGACACGCTCCACGTTGGAGGCCAGAAATTCCCGGAGCTCGGTGTAAATGCGGTATTCAAGGTCGCAGAGCTTCTCCTCGGCGCCGGTGAGCTCCACTTCGAGATTTTTAAGCTCCTCGGTGATGAACCTCTCGCAGTTGACCAGGGTCTGCTTTCTTATATAGTCCTCCGGCACGTCGCCGGACTGGGAGCGGGGTATCTCAAGATAGTAGCCGAATACCTTGTTGTAGCCGACGCGGAGCTTTTTCCCGGTGCGCTGTTTCTCCCGAACCTCTATATCCGTCAGCGCCGCCTGACTTCCGCCGAGGAGCGAGCGTAATCTGTCGACCTCGGGGCTGAAGCCCTCCCTTATCATGCCGCCGTCCCGGACGGAGACCGGAGGATCGTCGGCGACGGTGGCGTCTATCCGGGCTTTCAGGTCCTGAAGCGTGTCCATATCACGTATACCGGCAAGGGCGGCGGAGATCATGCCGTCGAGGAGACCGGTAAGCTCGGGAAGCTTCCCGATGGATGAGGCCAGATACGCCATATCCCGGCAGTTCGCCGTGCCGTACACGGCCTTGCCGATTATCCTCTCCATGTCCCCGATGGGCCGGAGGGCCAGAATGAGCTCCGGCCTTTTTACACCGTCGCGCCATAACTCCTCAACCGCAGACTGGCGCTGGACGATCTCCACATAGGAAAGCAGCGGCCTTGTGACCCAGGAGCGCAGGAGCCGGGACCCCATGGGGGTCCTCGTTTTGTCCAGCACCCAGAGAAGGCTCCCGCGCTTGTCCCCGGTGCGCACGTTGGAGAGGAGCTCCAAATTACGTATGGTCTGTATGTCCAGCTCCATGTAGCGGCCGTCGTTATAGACCTCCAGCCGGTTTATGTGGTCGAGGCGGCGCTTTTGGGTCTCCGCTATGTACCCCAAAAGGGCCCCGGAGGAGCATATGAGCCGGTCGTCCCGGTCCATTTTCAGCTCGTCTGTGTTGCGGGCGTCAAACTGGCCAAGTATGAGCTCCACGCATTTGTCCTTTTCAAAAAGCTCGTCCCGGGTCTGGGTCAGGCACTTGAAGTGCCGGGAAATGCCGCCTCGAAGGGCCTCGTTTTCCGAAGCTCCACGGCTCAGGACTATCTCCGCCGGGGCAAATCTCCCAAGCTCGCCTATAAGGCCCTCCTCCTCGCCGGTCCCAAAGGGCCTGACGCACATCTGGCCGGTGGAGATGTCCGCGAAGCACACCCCGAAGCCCGGGCCACCGGCCCATATGGCCGCGAGATAGTTGGAGGAGCCGGAGTCCAGCATGTCGCTCTCCGTTACCGTGCCGGGGGTGACTATGCGAATAACGTCCCGGTCCACCAGCCCCTTGGCCAGGGCCGGGTCCTCAAGCTGTTCGCATATGGCCACCTTGTAGCCCCGGGCTATGAGCCGCCCCAAGTAGGCGTCCACGGAGTGGTAGGGCACCCCGCACATGGGCACCCGCTCCTCCGGGTTCTCCTTGGCCCTGTCCCGGGTGGTGAGGGTCAGATCCAGCTCCCTTGAGGCCGTCCGGGCGTCCTCGTCGAACATCTCGTAAAAATCGCCCAGCCGGAAAAATAGTATGCAGTCGCTGTGCTTTTCCTTGATGAGCCTGTATTGCTTCATCATGGGCGTGTCTACCGCCACCTGAAACCCTTCTTTCTCTGTATGTCTCTATCTGAGCGTACCGCCCAGCGCCCAGGTGTTGCTTGACGTTATCTCCACGTCGCAAAACTGCCCCAGAAGCTCCCTGCCTCCGGGAAATCTCACGAGCCTTCCGCCGGAGGTCCGGGCGGTGAGCATATCCCCGTCCTCGCCGTCGGCCAGCACCCGGAGAGTCCTTCCGATGTAGGAGCGGTGTTTTTCCTCGGATATGGCGTTCTGGGCCTCGATGAGCCGGTCGAACCGGCGCTGTTTCTCCTCCCTCGTGAAGGGGTCCGGCATCCTGGCCGCCGGGGTGCCCACTCTGGGGGAGAATATGAAGGTGAAGAGGGCGTCGAAGCGGACCTCGCGGACTAAACTCAGCGTGTCCTCAAATTCCTCCTCCGTCTCCCCGGGAAAGCCCACTATTACGTCGCTTGTGAGCACCACGTCGGGCATGTATTTCCGGGCAAGGCGCACAAGCTCAAGGTAGCCCTCCCGCGTGTAGCGCCTGTTCATGGCCTCAAGCACCCGGTCAGAGCCGGACTGGAAGGGCAGATGTATATGCCGGGCGCATTTTTCGCACCGGGCCATGGTTGAAAAGAGCTTTTCCCCGGCGTCCTTGGGGTGGCTGGTCATGAAGCGTATGAGAAATTCCCCGGGTATGTCGTTTATCCTCTCAATGAGGCCGGAAAAATCGACGCCGTTTTCCAAATCCTTGCCGTAGGAGTTGACGTTCTGGCCGAGTAAGGTGATGTCCTTATAACCCATTTCCACCAGCTCCCGGGCCTCCCGTAGGACATCCTCCGGGGTCCTTGACCGCTCCCGCCCCCGGACGTAGGGTACGATGCAGTAGGAGCAGAAGTTGTTGCACCCGTACATTATGGGAAGCCACGCCTTGATGCGGCTATCGCGCTCCGAGGGCAGGCCCTCGGCTATTACCCCGTCGGACTCCTCGGTGGCGAATACCCGTTTGCCGCCGGTGAGGAGCCGCAGGAGGTACTCGGGGAACCTCCACAGCACGTGGGGGCCGAATACCATGCGCACATGGGGGTAGGAGTTTTTTATCCTCTCCGCCATACCGGGCTCCTGCATCATGCACCCGCAAAGGCAGATTATCTGGCTGGGCTTGGCCTTTTTCGTGTGGGTCAATGCCCCCACGTTGCCCAGGACCCGCTGTTCGGCGTGCTCCCGGACGGCGCAGGTGTTTATGACGATAACGTCCGCCTCGGCCTCGCTTTGTGTCATGGCGTAGCCCATTTTCCTGAGCATTCCCCGGAGCTTTTCGCTGTCCGCCTCGTTTTGCTGACAGCCGTAGGTGTCCACTAAGGCCAAGGGCGGCGTCTCCCGGGCGGCGCTTAATTCCGCCACGCGCTCCATGAGCTCGGCCTGCCTTGAAAGCTCCTCGGGGGTTATCTCGTGTCTTACATATTTCACGGTTCTCTCTCCAGATTTTTATTTGTAATCGTATTTTAACAAATTTCTGTGGAATTTACAACCTGTTTGTTGTATAATAAACTTTAAATAAAATTTTCCTTTTTGAGTTCCCGTTGCGGGACGCGTACGCCGGCGCCATGTAAAGGAGGTCCACCATGAAAAATCTGGTAATAGATAAGAAAGCCGTAAAGTCGAACCTCACCGCCGTGAAGGCCCGGGCCAGGGGCGCTCAGATATGGGCGGACCTCACCGGCGACGCCTTTGGCATGGGCCTTGTGACCACGGCGAAGCTTTTGCGGGAGGAGGGCATACGCACATTCGCCGTCTCCGACCCCAGGGACGCGGAGGCCCTGAGGTCCGCCGGCTTTACCGAGGAGACGCTTATGATGCTCCGCTCCACCGCCGACGAGAAGGAGCTTGAGACGCTCATCGATCTCGGCGTAATATGCACCGTGGGCTCCTACGAGGCCGCCGTTGTGATAAACGCCCTTGCCGAGTCGAGAAAGACCGTGTGCGAGGTCCAGATAAAGATAGACACGGGCCTTGGCCGCTACGGCTTCATCGCCACGGAGACGGACAAGATAGCCTCCATATACCGCTACATGCCAAATCTGGCGGTGGTGGGTGTGTTTTCCACCTACTCCCAGTCATGGAAGAGCAAGAAGGCCACGCTCCAACAGCTGGAGACCTTCAAGGAGGTGCTCGCCACCCTCCACGGCATGGGCTTTGAGACGGGAATGGCCAGCATATGCGACTCCGCCGCCCTCTTCGCCTACGATTTTGAGCTGATGGACGCCGTCCGGGTGGGCACGGCCTTCTCCGGCAGAGTCGCCGGAGGCGCGGCCCCGGGGCTTACTAAGGTGGGGTACATAGAGGCGGGAATTGAGGAGATCGGCTGGTTCCCCCGGGGCCACCGGGTGGGCGGCGTGGCCCTCAAAAAGCCCGCGAAGCTGGCGGTTGTGTCCGTGGGCTATTACCACGGCTTCAACATAGCCCGCCGGGAGCTGGGCCAGAGCTTTATGGACCTTCTTCGCTCCTGGCGCCGCCGTCCGACGGTGAAGATAGGCTCGGTGAGGGCCCGCATAGTGGGTGAGGTGGGGATGATGCACACCATAATCGATGTGACCGACATACAGTGCAAGGTGGGGGACCCCGTCATAATGGACGTGGACCCGGTGAACGTGAAGGGCCTGACGAGAATTTACAGATAACCCCGGAAAGGAGAAATTTTCATGCCGAAGATTCGCGAGATGTCCCCGCACCTTGCCGACCTCATCGCCGCCGGCGAGGTGGTGGAGCGCCCGGCCAGCGTGGTGAAGGAGCTTTGCGAGAACAGCATCGACGCCGGGGCGAAGAGCGTAACGGTGGAGATTAAAAACGGCGGCATGACCGAGATACGCGTCACCGACGACGGCTGCGGCATGTCGCCGGAGGACGTGGAGACGGCCTTTTTGCGCCACGCCACGTCGAAGATATACACAGAGCGGGACCTGGAGGCCATAGCCACCCTGGGCTTTCGGGGAGAGGCGTTGGCCGCCATCGCCAGCGTGTCGAGAGTGGAGCTTCTGACCCGTGAGCCGGCTTCATCGGAGGGCACGCGGCTTTTGCTGGAGGCGGGAGTAAAGACGGACAAAGCCCCCGTGGGAGCTCCGGTGGGGACCACAATATATGTGCGGGACCTCTTTTTCAATACCCCCGCGCGGCAAAAATTCATGAAAAACGACAGGGCCGAGAGCTCCGCCGTGGGCGTGGCCGTGGTGCGGCTGGCTCTATCCCACCCCGAGGTGTCAATACGCTATCTCCGGGACGGGCGGGAGGAATATCATACCCCCGGTGACGGGCGTCTCCAGTCCGCCGCCTACTGCACGCTGGGCCGGGAGTTTGCCATGGGACTTCTGGAGGTGTCAAACAAGACCGACTCCATGGAGGCCACGGGCTACACCTCCACCCCGGGGGCGGCCCGGGGGAACCGCTCCTGGCAGTTTTTCTTTGTAAACGGCAGGGCCGTAAAGTCAAAGCTCCTTCAGGCCGCCGTGGAGCAGGCGTATAAGAACAGCCTTTTCACGGGACGCTTTCCCGTGTGCGTCATAAATCTCAAAATGAACCTGTCCGCCGTGGACGTGAACGTCCACCCCACGAAGATGGAGGTCCGCTTCTCCGACGAGCGGGCGGCCTTCGACACGGTCTACTGGGCCGTCCGGGGGGCGCTGGAGCGGGAGGACGGGCCCGGGGAGCTCAAAATATCCCAGGGGACGCTGAAGGTCACGGGGACCGCGCCCCGGCCGGAGAGCGACCAAAAATCCGCCGCCGTAAAGCCCAGAGGCGACTTTTTCAAATCCGTCTCCGCCGAGGACTACCGCTCCGGTAAGGCGGGCCCGAAAGCGCCCGGCGAGAGGGTAGAGTTCCGGGACGTGGTAAAATCCGGCTACCAGACGAAGCTGGACCTGCCCGCCCCCTCAAAGGTCAGGGCCCCGGAGGCCTATCCCCGGTACCCCGCGCCGAAGCTTGGGAGCGGGACCGATGAGGATGAAGCGCCCGCCGTAAGCGGGACGAGAGCAACGGGCGAGACGCCGCGAACAGACGATACGCCCGCCCGGGAGCCGGAGGAGGAGCGGGAGTGGCGCCTGGTGGGGGAGGCACTCAATACCTACATCATCGTGGAGCGGGGCGACAGCATTTTCCTCATCGACAAGCACGCCGCCCACGAGCGGATGCTTTTTGATAAGCTGAAGGCCCAGAAGCGGGAGCCCTCGGCGCAGATTTTGCTGACGCCGGTGGTGTGCGCCCTCTCCGGCGAGGACGAGAGGACCATTTTGGAAAATTCGGAGCTTCTTGAGAAGCTGGGCTTTGAGATAGACGAATTCGGCCCCAACACCCTGGCCTTAAGGCAGGTGCCCATGGACATGGACCTTTCCGACCCCCGCGGGACGCTGGAGGAGATCGCGGGAAAGCTCCGCCTGGGAGGTAAGCGGGATGTGGAGGCCATGGGGGACGACATACTTCACACCGTGGCCTGCAAGGCCGCCATAAAGGCGGGGAGGCGCTCCGAGCCCGGGGAGCTTTCGGAGCTCATCGAAAAGGTCCTCTCCGGGGCGGTACGCTACTGCCCCCACGGCAGGCCCGTGAGCATGGAGCTCACGAAATATCAGCTTGACAGGAGCTTTAAGAGGGCATGAGCGGGAGAGTACTTGTGGTGACGGGCCCCACGGCCACGGGAAAGACGAAGCTGGGCGTTATGCTGGCCCGGGCCATGGGCGGCGAGGTGGTATCCGCCGACTCCATGCAGATATATAAATATATGGACATCGGCACCGCAAAGCCCACGCCGGAGGAGACGATGGGTGTGCCACACCACCTCATCGGCACGGTGAGCCCCTTTGAGAGCTACTCCGTCTCCCGCTACGTGGAGGACGCCGCCAGTGCCTGCGACGATATAATCTCCCGGGGGGCCGTCCCCATTATCGTGGGCGGCACGGGGCTCTATATCGAGTCGCTTATTTCGGGCCGGGATTTTTCGCCCCGCCAGGAGGACGGGGCGCTCCGGGCGGAGCTGGAGGCGCGGTACGACAGCCTTGGCGGAGAAATCATGCTGGAAAAGCTGGCCGCTTACGATACGGACAGAGCGAAAAAGCTCCACCCCAACGACAAAAAGCGCATCGTCCGGGCGCTGGAGATAGCGTATCTTGGCGACACCATCTCCGGCCACGACGAGAGGACGAAAAAGCTCCCGGCAAGGTATGAGGCGAAGATTATAGTCCTCAATTACGCCGAGAGGCCGGAGCTTTACGATAAGATCGACCGGAGAGTCGATAAAATGCTGGCTGACGGCTTAGTTTGCGAGGTGAGGGGCCTTATGGATATGGGCCTCACTCAGGAGCATACGGCCATGCAGGCCATCGGCTACAAGGAGCTCAGCGCCGCCCTCCGGGGGGAGACCGCCTTAGATGAGGCGGTGGAGACGGTCAAGCGCCAGTCCCGGCGCTACGCAAAGCGCCAGATAAGCTGGTGCGGGCGGTACAGCGATGCCCTGCGCGTAAATTGGGAGCCCAATAAATCGCCGGATTTTGAAAAAGCGCTACGTGATTCGACCAAATTCTTTGAGGAGCAGGTATAATATGTAAGCCGTAATAAATATATGCGGGCAGAAAACCCGCGGAAAGGCGGCTTACATATGATAAAAACCATCAATCTTCAGGACTCTTTTTTGAACGAGGCCCGGCGGCGGCACGCTCCGCTGACGGTGTTTCTTGTGAACGGCTTCCAGATGCGCGGCACGGTGCTGGGCTTCGACAGCTTCACGGTGATGCTGGAAAGCGACGGCCGGCAGCAGTTAGTGTACAAGCACGCCATATCCACCATAGCCCCGGCCCGGAGCCTCAATATCCCGGAGCTTGAGGAGGATTTTCAGGAGCAGGATGAGCGGGAGCTGGCGCTGAGATAAGACGAATCGCCCCGGCGGGACAGTCCCGCCGGGGACTTTTTGCTTTTTTCGGCAGAAAATTTAAAATATGGTAACAAAAAAGGTCAAATACGGTTACAATTATGTTGGACAAAAGCTCGCGCACGTGCTATAATAAATTGGTTTGTTATACTAATACCTATTTAAAAGGAGACACCGAGCGGCGAGAATTTTTTGCGTCAGACGAGGAAGAACGCGCAGGGAATACTGTATGTATTTCCAAGCGGTCTGACGAAGTATGCCGCAAAAAAGGCCGTCGCGAATGGCTCGTTTTAATTGGGTATTAGTATTAGCTATAAGTGTGAAAGGGGGCGCCGGGAATGGAGAGAAGCGACGCGCTGATAAAGCTTGTCTCCGTCATCGTGTTCGTGGCGATGATGATATATCTCGGCGTGTCCTTTATTTCCAGCTACCGGGACCCACTGAGGACCGTGACGGTCAGGGGCATGGAGCTCCACGACGGCGTGGACACCCAGGGCTACATAGTCCGTGACGAGCAGGTGATAACCGCCCCCGACGGCAACGTGGCGGTGACGGCCTCGGAGGGGGACAAGCTGGCCGCGGGGGAGACGGTGGCCTACCGCTATGTGGGCTCCACCGCCATGGAGCGAGCCCAGCGCATCGGGGAGCTCAGACTGCGCATACGCCAGCTCACGGCCCTGAAAAACGGACGGAACAGCGAGACGCTGGCCCGGGAGACGCTCCTTGACCTCGCCCGGGTGGTGTCCTCCGGGGATTATAGGCAGCTTTACAGCGTGGAGCAGGACGTGGACGCCTATATTTTCACCGCCGCAGTGTCCACCGGAGGCGAGGAGCAGGAGATAGCCGCCCTCCAGGAGGAGCTTGACGGCCTTTTGGCGGCCTCGTCCACGGATACCGAGAACGTCACCGCCCCCTGGTCGGGGACCTTCTCCACGGTGGTGGACGGCTTTGAGTCCGTGGGCCCCGCCGACCTTGAGGACCTGACGCCGGACAGGGTGGACAGCCTCTTCTCCGGCGACCCCACGCCGGACAGCGCCGCCATCGGGCGCCTGAGCCGGGGCATACGCTGGTACTACGTGACGAAGGTGGACGAGGCCGCCGCGAAGAAGCTCCGCACCGGGTCAAATGTCACCCTGATATTTTCAAGAAACTACTCCTCCACCCTCACCATGACCGTGGACAGCCTGAGCATCGCCGAGAACGGCCAGTGCGCCGTGGTGTTCCGGAGCGATAAGTACCTTCAGGACGTGGTGGGCCTTCGGGACGTGTCGGCGCAGATAGTGTTCGGCACCCTCACCGGCGTCAGCGTCCCCCGGGAGGCCGTGCACTTAAACGACAAGGGCGAGAGCGTGGTATATATCCTGGAGGGCGTCACCGCCCACGAGACGGTGATAAACATCATCGCCGAGAGCGGCGATTATTATATGGCGGAGGCCACCCGCAACGGCCTTCGGGAGGGGGACCTGGCGATAGTCCGGGCCAACGACCTGTATGACGGCGCGGTGGTGGAGCGGTAATATGGACGATATCT
The DNA here is from genome assembly GCA_947627085.1 of uncultured Oscillospiraceae bacterium. Taxonomy (GTDB): domain Bacteria; phylum Bacillota; class Clostridia; order Oscillospirales; family Oscillospiraceae; genus RUG626. Next base: position 2,793 of record CANQUO010000005.1, on the reverse strand, counting down.
ACGAAAACGCGAAAAGAGTCCTTGAACGGGCGCGGGAAGCGGCCCGGAGGGCCGGCGTGCCCGAGGTCACCGTGGTAGCGGCCTCGAAGATGAACGACGCCATCCGCGTCCGCAGGGCTTATGACGCCGGCATCAGGTACTTTGGCGAGAATCGGGCCCAGGAGCTGGAGGCGAAGCTCCGGGAGGGGGCCTTTGAGGGCGCGAAAATACACTTCATCGGCCACCTTCAGCGCAACAAGGTCAAGACCCTGGTGGGAAAGGTGGACATGATAGAGTCGGTGGATTCCCTGGAGCTCATGACGCTCATCGACAGCCGCGCCCGGGAGCTCGGCACCGTCCAGCCGGCGCTCATTGAGGTGAACATCGGCGGCGAGGCCGCGAAATCCGGCGTCGCACCGGGTAAGCTTGAGGAGCTTTTGGAGTACGCCGGCAAAACGCCGGGGATATCCGTCCGGGGGCTTATGGCCATACCGCCGGCGGGCGCGGAGGAAAATAAAACCGTCCGTTATTTTGAGCAAATGCGAAAGCTTTTTATTGACATGGGAGCAAAAAAATACGATAATGTTACCATGAGTATTTTGTCCATGGGCATGAGCGCCGATTTCGAGACGGCAATAGCCTGCGGGGCCAACATGGTCCGGGTGGGCTCGGCCATATTCGGCGAGAGGCATTATACCTGACACGCCCCGGGAACGGGCCGTATCTACTTTTAAAAATAAAATTCCAGGAGGCTTATACAAATGGGACTTTTGAACGAGCTTAAGAAGCTGACCAAACCTTACGACGACGAGGACGATGAATTTGAGGACTTTACGCCACGGGCGCCTGAGAAGATCCCCGTGACCCCACGTACCGCCGCCCCCACCCGCGTACCCACGGGCAGCGTGTTTGAGGAGCGCCGGGATTCCAACAAGGTGGTAAATATCCACGCCACCACACAGCTCCAGGTGGTACTCGTAAAGCCCGAGCGGTTCGAGAACGCCGCCGAGATCGCCGACCATCTTCGGGAGAAGAGGACAGTGGTCCTTAACCTCGAACAGACCAACAAGGATATATCCCGCAGGCTCCTTGACTTCCTCTCCGGCGTGGCCTACGCCCAGGACGGGAAGATAAAGAAGGTTGCCGTGAACACCTACCTCATCACCCCCTACAACGTGGACCTGATGGGCGACCTCATCGACGAGCTGGAAAATAACGGCCTGTACTTCTAATATAAAAAACAAACGATTGCGAGCCTAAGCGAAGCGGGTCGTGATTGTAGAGGAGGAGCGAAGCGACTCCCGAAAAAACAAACAATCATGAGCCCAGCGAAGCGGGTCATGATTGTAGAGGAGGAGCGAACCAAGCGCCTGAGCCGGGAGACGGACGCCCAAGGCGGGCGTCGAGCGGCGAGGTAAAGCTGGTTCCGCGACGACGAGACGACGTAGAAAGGAATGGGAAACAGATATGATGACACCTCAGGATATTGAGAGCATGGAGTTTGCCAAGGCCGTGTTCGGCGGCTACGATATGGCGGCTGTGGACGATTTTCTGGAGCAGGTGACGGCTGATTACTCGGCCCTTTACAAGGATAACATGGTCCTGAAGGGCAAGCTCAAGGTGCTGGTGGAGAAGGTGGAGGAGTACCGCTCCACCGAGGACGCCATGCGCATGGCTCTGCTGTCGGCCCAGAAGATGAGCGACGACATGCTGGCCGAGACAAAGAAAAAGTGCGACGACATGCTGGCCGAAGCCAACCGCGCCTCCGACGCCTCCCGGGCGAAGGTGGCGGAGAATATAACCCAGGAGGACATGAAGCTGGAGGCCGCGAAGATAAAGACCTCCTCCTTTGTCGCCGCCTCCCGGCAGATAATCGAGCAGTATCAGGCCTTCCTCAATAAGCTTGAGACAGTCACCGCCGAGTATAGCGAGGGCGCCCCCGAGGCAAAGCAGGTTCCCGCCCCGGCCCCCGCTCCCGCGCCCACCCAGGACACGGTCCGCTACGAGCCCCCCGTCCAGCCGGCACCCCCGGCCCCGGTACAGCCTCCCGTCCAGGAGAGGGTCAAGCCACTTGTCGCCCCCGAGCCCGTGCCAGCTCCGGCTCCGGAGCCCGTCGCCGCGCCCACGCCTGCCCCCGCTCCCGAGCCTGAGAAAAAGGCCACGGAGGAGGACGTCCAGTCCATAATCGACGAGCTTTTATCCGGCACGCCGGCCCCCGAACCGGCCCCGGAGCCCGTACCCGCGCCGGCCCCCGCCCCCGCAACCGAGGACCGGGCCGCCACGAGAAGGATAGATATCGACGCCGTGCGCCGCTACTATTCCGGCGACGGCGACGCCAAGCGCGCCTGGGACGAGGAGGACGAGTTGACCACGCCCAGGCCCAAATTCGACTTCACCGACCTTAAATTCGGCTCCAACTACGCCGACGAGGCCCCCACAGAGGGCCGTAAAAACAGGAAAGACAAGTAATAAGCGAGGAAACTCAAATGCCGCAGGACTACAATTCAACAGTCAATCTTCCGAAAACGGACTTTCCCATGCGCGCCTCTCTCCCGGCAAGGGAGCCGGGGATGCTGGAGCGCTGGAATGAAATAGACCTCTATCACGAGATGCTGAAGCGCAATGAGGGCAAGCCCCTCTTTGTCCTCCACGACGGCCCTCCGTTCTCAAACGGACATCTGCACATGGGCCACGCCCTCAACAAGGCCATAAAGGACTTCATTGTCCGCTATAAGTCCATGACGGGCTACAAAACGCCCTTCACACCCGGCTGGGACAACCACGGCATGCCCATTGAGTCGGCCATCATCAAAC
>CANQUO010000004.1 GCA_947627085.1 uncultured Oscillospiraceae bacterium | reverse complement strand
TGGAAGACGTCGGGGTGCCGCTGCATGGCCTCGAACTGGGGGACCAGGGCGGTGTAGGCCGGGTCCCTGGTGCCGGCGGCGCTTTGATGCCCCGGGACTCAATGTCCATGACCGCCGTGCGGAACCTCCGGCGCTGTTCCCGGGTGAAGTCGTAGGCCTCACTGTCCCGGAGCTCGGACAGGGCCAGGTGTGTGTACATGCCGGTGACGCGCAGATTTTTAATCGCGAACACCCCCGCTATCGCCTCGGCGTCGTCCCAGCTTATGCCAAGCCGGTGCATACCGGTGTCGATCTTCAGGTGCACGCGAAGCTTCACCCCGGTACTCTCAAGGCGCTTTGCGTACTCCGCGCTCACCACCGTCTGCGTAAGGCGCAGGCGGCGGAGCTCCCGGGCCCTCCCGGGGTCTGTGTAGCCGAGTATAAGTATCTCGCCGTGGACGCCGAATTTTCTAAGGGCCGCGCCCTCGTCGGCGGTGGCCACAGCCCAGGCCCGGACGCCCTGGCGCTCAAGCTCCCGGGCCGTCTCAAACTCCCCGTGGCCGTAAGCGTTGGCCTTCACCACGGCCATGAGCTCGCAACCTGACGGCATGAGCTGACGCAGGACCCTGACGTTGTGCTCCAGGGCGCCGCTGTCAAGCTCCCTCCACGCCCTGCCGCGAAGGGTATCCCCCGCTTTGCGGCGCGGGAGCACAAGCGCCAGGGGTATCGCCACCAACGCGGTGATAAGCGACACGGCAAGAAAATGACCCGGTCCGCTCTCCACCAGCGGCCCCCAAAGCCCCAGGGGCCGCGCCAGCGCGCGCACCGCGATTATGGCCATCGGGTGAATTATGTAAACCGTAAGGGCGGCGGACCTGGCCCACCTGACCCTCCGTCCCCTGACGCTGAGCAGGAGCTCAAAGAGGAAGAAAGCGCAGGCCGGAAGGGCGAGGTACATGGTGTAGAACCTGGCCCAGCCGAGGGCGCGAAGCTCCAGCGCCTCGCCGGTCATAAGCGCCAGGGTCAGCGTAGAGCCCACGGCGCACAGCGCCAGAGGGAGCTTCCGCCGCCCGTCCCGGATGTACGCCCCCAGGACGAAAAAGACGGGCGCCATAAATAGGCCGCCCCTGGTCCTGTCCATGAGTTGGAAAATAAGAGCGTAAAATTGCCCCGCTATCGGCTCCGCCGCGCCATACCAGCTGTCGCCAAACAGGCCGATAAGGTAAAGCGCCCCCGTCACGGCGAAGGCCGCCGGATAGTCGGCCCGCCTTATGAGCGCCCAGGCGACAGCCGCCCCAAGGGCCGCCGCCGGGAGATACCACAGGTGATAGAAGGTCCCGTCAAATAATACGTCCCTTATTATCTCCGGCAAGAGCTCGGGATTTGCGAAATATCCGTTTCGTACATTTACCGGCAGATATAAAAGGATCGCCGACCCGTAAACAAAAGCCGTCCTTTTTTCAAACCGCCACAGAGCGTCCGCGTCCTTTGCGTACCTTGTCACCGTGAAAAAGCCGCTGGTCATGAAGAAAAACGGCACCGCCAGCCGCGCGATGACACTGGTGAGTATAAAATCCCCCACCGGCGTCAGCTCCGCTAAGGGCGAGGTGTGGATCGCCACCACCAAAAAGGCCGAGATGAGCCGGAAAATATCTATCGCCGGATAGCCGTCAGTCTCCTTCCCCCTCATATATACATCTCCAGGAGCTTAGAGAGCATGTCCGAAAAGTCTATCCCGATGCCGCGCATCATCCCGGGAAAGCGGCTGTGGGAGGTAAGGCCCGGGATGGTGTTCACCTCGTTGAAAACTATATCCCCGTCGGGTGTTAAGAACATGTCCACCCTGGCAAAGCCGGAGCAGTCCAGCGCCCGGTAGACCATCTTTGCCGCGTTTACTATCCGCTTCTCCGTCGCGGGGTCAATGCGGGCGGGCATGTGTATTTTTGCGGTCTCCGTCTCGTACTTTTCCTTAAAATCGAAAAATCCACCGGCAAGCTCGATCTCGTCCACTCTGCCCACCGTGAGCTGGTCCCTGCCCATCACGGCACAGCCCACCTCAAAGCCCGGTATGGCCTGCTCGATGATGCCCCGGTCGTCGTAGCGGAGCGCCTCGTCCATGGCCCGCGCCAGGTCCTCGGGCCGCTCCACCTTAGTCACGCCGTAGGAGGAGCCGGCCCGCGCGGGCTTCACGAAAAGGGGGTATCCGATCCTCCCCGCCCTGGCGGCGGCCTTTACCCTGTTCCCGGAGTTGAAGCTTAAGGACTTCGGCACGGCTATACCCGCCGCCCGGGCCAACACGTGGGCCCGCTCCTTGTCCATGCCCACGGCCGAGGACAGCGTCCCACAGCCGATCACCGGTATGCCCGCCAGTTCCAGCATACCCTGTACAGTGCCGTCCTCCCCGTTTTTTCCGTGGAGCACCGGGAAAACGGCGTCCACCGCCACCCGGCTCCACCTGGCTCCGTTGAGCTCCAAAAGCCCACGGGTGGAGCGGCTTACGGATACGGTCACGGGTATGAGCTCACCCACATTCTCCCACCAGTCGTCCGTACCAATGCGCTCGATGTCCCCGGTGAACCTGTACCAGTCGCCGGACACGGTTATCCCGACGGGTATCACCTCATATTTTTCCCTGTCAATATTTTTCAAAACCGACAGCGCCGACTGGAGTGAGACGCTATATTCGCTGGACTGTCCCCCGAACAGCACCGCCACAGTTTTCTTCGACATCTTTCATCGCCTCCGTAAAAAACATAACCCCCGGTTGTATCAACCCGGCATATGTTTTGCATCAAAAATGTATCAAAAGTATTACTTCCGCCCGCCCCCTCAACTCCCCGAGCGGAGCGCAAACTGTATTAACCGTATTAGTACAGTTATAATATCACCGCCACTCACTTATGTCAACACCTTTCCGGCTTTTTTTAAAATAAAACGGGGACCCGGAATGGGTCCCCGCCTCTTATTTATTTTATCAGAAAACCATGGTCGCGAAGTAATCCTCCGGGGTCTCGGCCCTCCTTATGAGCTCGGTGGAGCCGTCCTCCTTCAAAAGCACCTCGGCGGACCTCAGCTTGCCGTTATAATTATACCCCATGGCGTGGCCGTGGGCGCCGGTGTCGTGGATTACCAGAAGGTCCCCCACGTCGATCTCGGGAAGCTCCCGGTCGATGGCGAACTTGTCGTTGTTCTCGCAAAGGCTCCCCACCACGTCGTAGAGGTGGTCGTGGGGCGCGTCCTCCTTGCCGAGGACGGTTATGTGGTGATACGCCCCGTACATGGCCGGGCGCATCAGGTTGCAGGCGCAGGCGTCCACGCCGATATACTCCTTATAGATGTGCTTTTCGTGGACGGCCCTTGTCAGGAGGCACCCGTAGGGGCCAAGCATGTACCGGCCAAGCTCCGTGAATATCTTCACGTCGCCCATACCCGCCGGGACGAGTATCTCGTTGTACGCCTCCCGGACGCCGTTTGCGATGATCTCGATATTGGGCGCCATCTGGTCGGGGTAATAGGGTATGCCGATGCCGCCGGAGAGGTTCACAAACTCAATGTGCGCACCGGTGGCCTGGTGGAGCTCAACGGCGAGGGCGAAGAGCTGGCGGGCCATCATGGGGTAGTACTCGTTAAAGGTGGCGTTGGAGACAAGAAAGGCGTGGATGCCGAAGCTCTTCGCCCCCAGCGCCATAAGGTCCCGATAGGCGCTCTTCATCTGGCCCCTGGTCATGCCGTACTTGGCGTCCCGGGGGTTATCCATTATCTGGTTTGCCACGGAGAACACTCCGCCGGGGTTGAAGCGGCAGCATATGGACTCCGGGATACCGCATATGTCGTTTAAAAACTTCACGTGGGTGTAGTCGTCAAGGTTTATGTACGCCCCCAGCTCCCGGGCCTTTTGCATGTCGGCGACGGGGGTCTCGTTGGAGGAGAACATGATGTCGTGGCCGGAAAAGCCGCACCTTTCGCTCAGCATGAGCTCCGTCAGGGACGAGCAGTCAACGCCGCAGCCCTCCTCCTTGAGTATCTTCAGTATCTTCGGCGTGGGGGTGGCCTTCACGGCAAAATATTCCTTATACCCGGGGTTCCAGGAAAAGGCACTGTTGAGCCTCCTGGCGTTCTCCCTGATGCCCTTCTCGTCGTATACGTGTATGGGCGTGCCGTATTTTTCGGCGATCTCCTCGAATTTTTCCTTAGAGGCAAAGGTTTTCTTCATCGAACTAACCCTCCAAAGTGAGAATACGTATTCATTTTAATACATTTACGTGTCTATTGCAACCTTTTAAGCCAAAGAATATTATACCGATTTTCACGCGTCTTTTGGGGCTTTTTTATCCTTTTCGACAAAAATCAATATCTTACCCCTTTTCCCTTGACGGTTTGGCTCCAGCGGTGTTATATTTTCGACAGCAAATTCAAAATTTTTACGGGGAAGAAGGAACGATAATGAACCTGATTTACAACATCAAGGACAAACCGAAGCCCGGCGAGATACTTCTTTTCGCCATCCAACAGCTCCTGGCCATTATGGCCGCCACCATCGCGGTCCCCGCTGTGGTGAACAGCTCCGTGGCGGAGATCACCGGGACCGCCACCCAGCTCAGCTCCGCCGCCGCGATCTTCGGCGCCGGCGTGGGCACCTTTGTCTACCTGCTCTTCACCAAGAGCCGCAGTCCCGTATTTCTCGGCTCCTCCTTCGCCTTCATCGGCTCCATGATCAGCGCCTTCACCGGCGCCTACTCCATGGCCGTGGGCTACTGGGGACTTATCATCGGCGCCGTTATGGCGGGCCTTGTCTACGTGGTGATCGCCCTGGTCGTCAAATTCGCGGGCGTCAAGTGGATCGACAAGCTCATGCCCCCGGTGATCATCGGGCCCACCGTGGCCATCATCGGCCTCTCCCTTGCCGGCAACGCCGTTGGCGACATTACAAGGTCCAGCGTGGACGGCGGCAGTGTCTATGTGGCCCTTATCTGCGGCCTCGTGACGCTCTTCGTCACCATCATATGCTCCACCTACGGCAAAAAGATGGCAAAGCTCATCCCCTTCATCCTCGGCATACTGGCCGGCTACGGTTGCGCTTCGATCTTCGCCCTCATCGGCAAGCTCACGGGCAATCCGGCCCTCACCGTCATCAACTACTCCGCTTTTGAGAATATGAAGATATTCTCCGTCCCCGATTTTACCTTCCTCCAGGGAAGCAGTCTTAAAGATATCAGCGGCTCGTACCTGGTGACGCTCTTCTCCGCCTACGTGCCCGTGGCCTTCGTGGTCTTTGCCGAGCACCTGGCGGACCACAAGAATCTGTCCTCCATCATCGGCACCGATCTTCTTGAGGAGCCGGGCCTCACCCGCACCCTTCTCGGCGACGGCGTGGGCTCCATGGCCGGGGCTATCTTCGGCGGATGCCCCAACACCACCTACGGCGAGTCCATCGGCTGTGTGGCCATCACCCGTAACGCCTCCGTCATCTCCATCTGGGGCGCGGCGGCGCTGTGCATCGTGGTCAGCTTCATCGGACCTCTTATGGCTTTCCTCCAGACCATCCCCAACTGCGTCATGGGCGGCGTCTGCGTGGCCCTCTACGGCTTCATCGCCATGAGCGGCTTCAAAATGCTCCAGGGCGTGGACCTCAACAAAAACCGCAACCTCTTCGTGGCCTCCATCATCTTCATCACCGGCGTGGGCGGCCTTGCCGTCAGCTTCGGCCCCGTGGAGATTCGCACCGTAGCCTGCTCCCTGATCCTCGGCATCATCGCCAACGTCGTGCTCTCCAGGGAGAAGGACGAGACGAAATAAATCTCAAAACGTACATTTGACCTCAAAAACCGCTCCGGAACTCCGGAGCGTTTTATTATTTGTCTTTGCGCGGAGCTATAAATATCCCGGCAAGAAGTAAAATCGGGAAAATCACGGCGGCTAAAATTCCGGTTTTCATGTTATCTCCGGCCGCGTCGGATACGAGCCCCACTAAGGTCGGCCCTCCGGCGCAGCCAAGGTCGCCTCCCAACGCCAGCAGGGCGAACATGGCCGTGCCGCCCCTTGGCACCGCTTCCGATGCCCTGCTGAATGTCCCGGGCCACATTATGCCCACCGACAGGCCGCAAATGGCGCAGGCGATAAGGCTCAGCTGTGGGATCGGGACGAGTGCTATGACGAGATACGCCAAAACGCAAAGGCAACAGCTGTACGTCATGAAGCGCTCAAGGTCGATACGCTCGCCGTATTTTCCGTAAAACAATCTGGATAATCCCATCAGGACAGCGAACGCCATTGGCCCCGCCAGGTCCCCCGCCGTCTTTGAAATGCCAAGGCCGCGCTCCGCGAAGGCGGAGGCCCACTGGCTGACCGACTGCTCGCTTGCCCCGGCGCAGGCCATCATTATGAGCAGTATCCAGAAGGTCTTGACCCTGAATAGCTCCTTTAGCGAAAGCCCCTTCTCTCCCCCGCCGATAAGAGGCGCTATGGGGACCTTCGCGAATACGAACGCGTTGAAAACGGGGATAAGTGCCCAGACGAGCGCCAGAAGCCTCCAGTTTTCAATTCCGACAGCATAGAAAAACGCGGTGGAAATGAGCGCCACCCCTGCGTGTCCCCAGCAGTAAAAGGAGTGGAGCATGCTCATGGCCTTCTCCTTGTTATCCGAGGGGCACGACTCCACGATGGGGCTCACCAGCACCTCCAAAAACCCGCCGCCCACGGCGTAGACCATCACGGAGATCAGTATCCCGATGAAGGGATTCGGCAAAACATCGGGAAGAAACGTAAGGAGCATGAGCCCCGCGGCGGAGAGTACGTGGGCAATTATCACCGACGCCCGGTAGCCTATTTTGTCCACAAATCCAACGGAAACAAGGTCCACCGTCAGCTGAAGGCCGAAATTGAAGGTCACGAGCAGGGTTATTTGCGAAATGGGAATATCGTAGCTGTTTTGAAAGAAAAGAAATAAGAGCGGCGCGAAATTGTTGACTATGGCCTGGACGATATAGCCCGTAAAGCAGGCGGTCATGGTCCTGTTATAGTTATTTTTCACCGTCGCGCCCTCCGATGAGGCTCAGGATTTCGGGGACATAGCTTCTCATGTTCTCCCCGGTGGGGGCGTGCATGTAGATATACGCCACTCTCCCGTCCCTGACGGCCACGCAGTCCATATAGGCAACAAAGACCTTGTCCCAGCCGGGTACGGATATCTCGTCGTAGTCCTCAATGTCCCTGTCCACAGCCGATGTGCCGATAAGGGCTTTTGCGAAGGGCTCCGCCAACGCGGAGATGCGCAGGTCATATATCTTCTGGTCAAGGCTCACCCAGCTCCCGGCGTGCTCCACCGTCTCCCGGGTCTCAACCATGCCGCAAATGGGCGACCAGTCGCGGCTCACGGCGCAGTTGGGCTCGCTACCCAAGATTCCCGTCCGCTCACCGTCAAAGCCGAGCTCGGAAAGCGTTATATACGGCCCGTCGGACACCCTCGGCATGTCCGTCTTTTTATGGAGCGTGAGCTGGAGCATAAGCGTCGCAAGGCATATGGCCCAGGTGAGCATCAAAAGCCTCGCGCCCCAGGGCTTATGTACGCGGGGCGAGTGGTCCGGCTCTTCGCCCTTTCGTATGTCCCGAATAATACGGCTTAGGTGGACTATGGCGATAAGCTCCGACGCCACCGCGAAAATGAGCCCCGCAACATAAAAGACAAGAATCTCCGGCATGAGCACGGCTTTAGTTATGATCGGACTTATAAGCTCCCCCGTCCTCAGCCTTCCCTTCACTAAAAGAAAGCCCAGGAGGCCCAAAAGCACCACCGACAGCCCAAGGTCGATAACATGTCCCCGCAAAAGCCGCTTTACAGACCTGAGCTGTCCCTCCGTATCCGTATAGAGCTCCGGCGCTCCCGAGCCCGCCGGTGCCCGGTAGACGTTCACTATCCCCCGGCGCAGTACCGGCTCCCAGCCGCACTCCTCATATATGGCCAGCTTTTCATCCGTGGGCTCGGCGGAGTCTATCTCAAGCCGGTAGAGCATGTCCCGGGGCTCGGCTTTGACAAAGCGGCTTAAATACACGCCCCGCTTCTGAAGCTCCCAGCCATGCCGCATTTTTTCGGAGTAAAAGCTCTCGTTTTCCGTAAGTCTGTATTCCGCCGGGTGGAAGGCCCAGCTATATTTCATGTTCAAGCACCTCCCCGTCCTCCACAAGCCGCTTTAAGCGCCTGTATTCGTCCATAAGGGCGCCTTTGCCCTTGTCGGTGATAAGATACGTTTTTCGGCGATTATCCTCCTCAGAGAGCAAGATATAGCCCTCCCGACGGAGCTTTGTCAGGAGCCCATACAGCGTCCCCGGTCCCATGACCACCCGTCCGCCCGTAAGCTCACGTATCCGCCCCATGAGCCCGTACCCGTGATCCGGCTCCATCAGCGCCAACAGCACGTAATACATCGCCTCCGTCATCGGCCCCTGTTCGCCCATCAACTCACCTCGCTATAACGCGCCACGATATATCGTGTGACATGATAATAACACGGTATACGCCGGTTGTCAACGGTAATTTTCTCAATAAGCGCCGCAAGGCGCAACCTTATTCCCCTACCCCCTTGCGGGGCGGTTGGCCTTTGATGCGCGCCTGCGGGCGCAACCTTTTCCAAAAATGGGGTATCCACGCGGGATAGGGCTCTAATAAATTGCTCTCTACCACGTACGCCCACCCCCTGCCCCCTCCCGGAGGGAGGGGCGAGGACGCGGCGGTTAGCTAGGAAATCTCCCATAATTACCGTAGGGGAGGGTTCTAAACCCTCCCCTATTTCAATCCGCGCCGTAAGGCGCAACCTTTACAATTTACCCATTCCCCATATGCTCCCGAAGCCGCCTCGAATACTCTTCCGCCGGGAAATCCTCAAGGCCGGTCCACTGCCCGGTCCACGCTGAGAGTATCGCGCCGTTGGCAAGCTTCAGGGCGTTTGCTCCCTCATATCCCGGCGCTATAAGTGCTCCGCCGTGGAGACAAACGTTAGTGAAATTCGCGATTATCGCCTCGTGCCCCACCCGGTCCTTACGCTCGATTGGCACCTCTACGGCATGGCAGTCGGGCCTTGCGAATGGCTCCCGATTTGTTTTCTCAAACTCCCGCTCGGAGACGGAGTTTTTAAGGAAGCTTATCTTACCCCCCTCGGCCACCACCCGGCCCATGTCGCAGGCTATCTCAAGGCGGTTGGTGCCCGGGGTCTCGCCGGTGGATGTTATGTACTCCCCGGTGACGCCGCTTGAGTACTCAAAATACGCCATCACGTCGTCCTCCACCTCGATGCCGTGGTACTTGCCAAAGCCGGCCCTGGCCCAGACCCGGGAGGGCATACCGAACAGCCACTGCCAGAGGTCCAGCTGGTGGATGCTCTGGTTTATCAGCACCCCGCCGCCCTCGCCCCGCCAGGTGGAGTGCCAGGGGGAGGACAGATGATATGCCCGGGAGCGGTACCAGTCCGTCACTATCCAGGTTATTCTCTTTACAGCCCCCAGCTCCCCGGAGCTTATGAGCTTCTTTAATGTTATGTAAACCGGCTCCGTGCGCTGGTTATACATTATCCCGAAGATTTTTCCGCTTTTTTCGGCGGCCTCGTTCATCAAAATGGCGTCGCTCACCTGCATGGCGGCGGGCTTCTCCGTCAGGACGTGAAGTCCGTTTTCGAAGGCCGAAATCGCCTCCTTTGGGTGCTCCCCGTGGGGCGTAGCCAGCAGTACCGCGTCCACCGCTCCGCTTTTGAACATGGATATATCGTCGGGAAATACGGCCACACCCGGGTAAGCTTTCGCAAACTCCCGGCTTTTGTCCTCCGAGCGTATGGTCACGGCGGCAAGCTCCGCCCCCGCGACGCGGCCCGAGGATATTATGTCAACGTGCTTTTTCCCGATGGCGCCCACGCCCACAACGCCGTATCTCAGCTTATACACTGTCATTTCCTCTTTCCCAGCTCCACGGTCCGGTCGAAGGAGGCCCGGACGGCCTTCATGATTTCCTCATCAAAGGGGCCCTCATTCAGGCTCTTCACTCCCTCGATGGTGGAGCCGCCGGGTGAGCAGACCTGATCGCACAGCTTCTGTGGGTCCTCCCTCGTCTCGATAGCCAGCTTCGCCGCGCCAAAAACCGTCTGCTCGGCAAGCTTCAGCGCCGTTTCGCCCTTGAGGCCCACGCTCTCCCCCGCCCTGGCGAAGGCCAGGATGAATTTGTAGACGAACGCGGGGCCGCAACCGGAGATGGCACAGCCGGCGTCAATTAGGCTCTCCGGCGTCTCCACCAGCTCCCCGGTGAGGCGCAGAGCGGAGAGAATCGCGTCCCGGTCGCCGTGTTTGAGCTCCCCGTTTCCCGCGTACAGTATGCACCCGGCGCCCACCGCCGCCGGGGTGTTGGGCATGATGCGCAGTACCGGGGCGGCGAAGCCCATAAGGGCGCAAAGGCTCTCCATGGTGACGCCGGCGGCCATGGTCACAAGGGCGAAATCCGTCCTCCCCTTCAAAACCGGCCCTATGTCCGCCATGAGCTCCGCTATATTCTGGGGCTTCACGCCGAGAATGATATAGCGGCACTCCCCGGCTATTTTGTGGGCGCTGAGCACGTCACAGCCCTTGGCGGCGGCGTAGAGCTTGGCCCTACCGTCGTCCGCGTCGCAGACGGCGCAGTTTTCCGCGCCCTCGGCCTTTATCACCGCGTCCGCCAGCGTGGCGCCCATGTGGCCCACGCCGATAAAACCGAATTTGTACATGTTATCTCCTTTCGTCCGGGTATCCACCCGGAGCTTATCGAATGTGTCCGTCTCCCCGAACAACGTATTTATAGGTAGTCAGCTCCCGGAGCCCCACCGGGCCCCTGGCGTGGAGCTTCTGGGTGGAGATGCCCATCTCGCATCCCAGGCCGAACTCGCCGCCGTCGGTAAAGCGGGTGGAGGCGTTGACGTACACCGCCGCGCTGTCCACCGATCGTATGAATTTCTCCTGATTTTCCCGGTTTTCCGTGACTATGGCGTCGGAATGGTGGGTGGAGTGGGCGGCGATGTGCGCAATTGCCGTATCAATGCTGTCCACCACCCGGACCGCTAAAATGTAGTCAAGAAACTCCGTGTCGAAGTCCCGCTCACCGGCCGGCGTGCCGGGAATTATCTCCGCCGCCTTTGTGTCCAGCCTCAGCTCCACCGGGGTGAGCCCGGCCGTAAGTCTCTCGTCCACAAGGGCCTTTTTGAGCTTCGGCAAAAAATCCCCCGCCACGGCGGAGTGCACAAGGCACACCTCCTCGGCGTTGCACACGCTGGGACGGCTTGTCTTGGCGTTGACGATTATCTTTACGGCCTTGTCAAGGTCCGCGTACTCGTCCACATAGACGTGGCATATCCCCGTGCCCGTCTCAAGGCAGGGTACCGTGGCGTTCTCCACGCAGGCCCGTATGAGCCCCGCCCCGCCCCGGGGTATGAGCAGGTCGACATAACCCGTGGCCGTCATCAGCTCATTCGCGGAATTGCGGCTCGTGTCCTCAACTAAGTTAACATAATCTTCGTCAAGCCCCGCCTTTGAAAGCCCTCGTCTCAGCGCCTTTGTCACGGCGTTGGCGCTGTGCCAGGCCTCCTTTCCCGAGCGCAGGACGCAGACGTTGCCGGATTTGAAGGCCAGCACGGCGGCGTCGCTTGTCACGTTGGGCCGGGACTCGTAGATTATGGCGATAACTCCAAGGGGCACGGACAGCTTTTCTATCTTAAGCCCGTCCGCTCTCGTCACGCTCTCCATTATCCGCCCGGTGGGGTCGGGAAGTGCCGCCACGTCCCGCATACCGGCAGCCATCGCCTCAATACGCTCGCGCGTGAGCCGCAGTCTATCCAGCATCACCTCGGAAATATGTCCCCGGGCATCCTCCATGTCCACGAAGTTGGCCCTGAGTATCTCCTCCGCGGACGCCTGAAGCTCCGAGGCCATGGCCTCGATGGCCTCGTTTTTCCTCTCCGTCGAAAGTCCGCCCAGAGTGGCCGTGGCGTTTTTCGCCCGCTTTAATATGTCAAGTGTGGTCATATTCTCCTCCCCGCAAATCTTGTGCCGACGCTCTTGCCCTCCACGGCGTCGTATAGCCGCTCGGGCTTTGAGCCGTTCATTATTATCATGTCCACCCCGGCCTCCGTGGCGATCTTGGCGGCGTGGAGCTTCGTCCTCATGCCCCCGGTGCCGAGGGCGCTCCCGCTCTCACCGGCGAGCTCAAAAATCTCCGGCGTCAGCTTTTCCACCGTATCGATGAGCTCCGCCCTGTCGTCCCGGCGGGGGTCTGCGGTATAGAGCCCGTCGATGTCGCTCATGAGTATGAGAAGGTCCGCTTTGACGCTGGCGGCCACCACGGCGGCCAGGCTGTCGTTGTCGCCGATGACTATCTCCTCCGTGGCCACGGTGTCGTTCTCGTTTACCACCGGCACCGCGCCGATCTCAAGGAGCCGTAGCATGGTGTTTTTAAAGTTCTCGTGCCGCCGCTCGTCCTCGATGTCCGCCGCCGTCAGTAGTATCTGGGCCACGGTGTGGCTGTACTCGGAAAACAGCTTGTCGTAGGTGTACATAAGCTCGCACTGGCCCACCGACGCGGCGGCCTGCTTGCCGGGGATGTCCTCGGGCCGCTTTGAAAGGCCCAGCTTCCCCACGCCCATGGCTATGGCGCCGGAGGAGACGAAAATCACCTCGTGCCCCGCGTTTTTAAGGTCGCTGAGGACCCTGACAAGGCTCTCCACCCTCCGTATATTCATCCTCCCCGTGGGGTAGCTCAGGGTGGAGGAGCCCACCTTCACAACTATTCGCATTTTATCCTCCTTATCCAATAAACCACTTCTCGCCGTTCGGCATTATCCGCGTATCCCCGCAAAGGCAAAAAAGCTCGTTCCCCTCAAGGTCCCGGACCACGGTCTCGTCCCAGTATCGGTACGTATCGCCCTCGCCCTCCTCACACCAGCGGCTTGTCCAAAGCTTATCGTCCTCGCGAAAGCGAAATACCTCCCGCTCCGAAAGCTCAACGGTCCGCTTTTCCGGCCAGACGATCTCAAGTGTGCTACCGGCCTGCCGCGTCAGCATCAACGGCGCCGTTTTCAGCATCAGGTTGTAGCAGTCCTCTATTTCCGAAAGCGGCACAGCGGCGTGGAGCTGTACTTCTTTCAATTCGCCGTCCAGCCTCAGTATCCTTATCTCCCCCGCCGGAAAATCCGCCAGCGGTATATAGACGCTCCCGTCATAAAATATGGGGTCGCCGAAATACTGCCCCGGCCTCGCCTTCACGGGCTCCATTACCTCGCCGTAGGGGTATTTTACAAAAACGAGCCTGCCCGGTATGACATGTCCGCCGTCACGGCAAAGCTCCTCGGCCTCGTAAAGATCGCCGTGGGGTATGTCCATGCCGAGATAAATATTATCTGTACCCTCAAGGGGCTTCAAATCCGATATCCCGCCGGTGGGGATGTACTTCATTGCTTTACCTCTTTAAACATCACGATTTCAAAAGAGGGCCGGCGCGTGTCCGGCCCGGTTTTTATGTTCTCGGTACGATGTGGTCCTTATCCTTCCAGATGTGGTTTTCCGGCACCACGCCCCGGACGCAGGAGGTGGGATAGACCGACACTCCCCTGCCCAGCACCGTCCCGGGATTCAATACGGAGTTACAGCCCACCTCGACGCGGTCGCCCAAAATGGCCCCGAATTTCTTCCGCCCCGTCTCGATTTTCTCATCGCCGGCCTTGACAACCACAAGCGTCTTATCCGACTTTACGTTGGAGGTGATGGACCCCGCGCCCATGTGGGATTTATAGCCCAATATGGAGTCGCCCACGTAGTTATAGTGGGGCGTCTGGACATTGTCGAACAAAATGACGTTCTTAAGCTCCACGGAGTTGCCAACCACGCAGTTTGCGCCCACTATGGCGCTGCCCCTGATGAAGGCCCCGTGGCGGACCTCGGTGTTGTGGCCGATGATGCAAGGTCCGCCGATATAGGCGCTGGGGAACACGGTGGCGTCCTTGGCTATCCACACGTTCTCCCCTATTTTGTCATACTCGTCCTCCGGCATTCTCTCACCAAGCTCCACGCACCATTTTGATATGAGCTCCAACGCCTGCCAGGGATATTCACATTTTGCCAAAAGCTCCCCGGCTATGGAGTGGGTAATATCCAGAAGGTCCGATGTCTTATACATGCTGAGTATACCCCTTCTTTTCAAGCATACTGACGATGATATCGATGGCGGCGTTGCACTCCGCTTCCGTGGGCGCCTCGGCCATCACACGGATAAGGGGCTCCGTGCCGCTCTTGCGAAGGAGCACCCGCCCGTTGAGGCCCAGAAGCTTCTTGGCCTCCTGCTCGGCGCGGCGCACGTCCAAGTCCGAGAGCGCCCCGTCCTTATCGTCCACCTTCACGTTGCGGAGCACCTGTGGGTATATCTTCACGGGCTCGGCGAGCTTGGAAAGCGGCATCTTCTTATCTATCATGGCCTGCATCAGCTTTATGGCCGTCAAGACCCCGTCGCCGGTGGTGGCGTATTTTCCGAAGATGATGTGGCCCGACTGCTCCCCGCCGATGCGGTTGCCCGTGCGGCGCATGTTCTCCCAGACGTACTTATCGCCCACGTCCGTGACCTCGTAGCCTATTCCCACCTCGTCCAGGGCCTTATAAAGGCCGATATTGGACATGACGGTGGTCACCACCCGCGTTCCCTCCAACTTTCCGCGCTCGAACATGTGGCGGCCGTAGATGTACATTATCTTGTCCCCGTCCACAAGCTGGCCCTTCTCGTCCACGGCAAGGCACCTGTCGGCGTCGCCGTCAAAGGCGAAGCCCACGTCAAGGCCGTTGCCCACAACGAGCCTCTGAAGGCCCTCGATGTGGGTGGAGCCGCAGTTTAAGTTTATGTTGAGGCCGTTGGGGTTGGAGTTTATGACGTAGGTGTCCGCCCCCAGCGCGTCAAAGACGCTCTTGGCTATCATCCAGGTGGAGCCGTTGGCGCAGTCGAGGCCCACCTTCTTGCCCTTGTAGGAGTGGGTGGCCAGGGAGATGAGATATCCGATGTACCTGTTGCGCCCGGCGGAGTAGTCGATGGTCCGGCCTATCTCCGCCCGGGTGGCGTAGGGGACCTCACCGGCCTCGCCGTCCAGGTATTTTTCTATCTCGTCCAAGACCGCGTCCTCCATCTTCTCCCCGCCGGAGTTGAGAAGCTTTATGCCGTTGTCGTAGTAGGGGTTGTGGCTTGCGGAGATCATTATGCCACAGTCAAAGTCGTCGATTCTCGTTATGTAGCTCACCGACGGGGTGGTGGTGACGTGGAGAAGATACACGTCCGCACCGGAGCCCGTAAGCCCCGCCGTAAGCGCCGCCTCATACATGTAGCTTGAGCGCCGGGTGTCCTTGCCGATGACGACCCTGCACTTGTGGTCGCCGCCGAAGTAGCTTCCCAAAAAGCGCCCTATCTTAAAAGCGTGGTCCACGGTGAGGCCCACATTCGCCTCGCCGCGAAAGCCGTCAGTACCAAAATATTTTCCCATAAAGTCCTCCAAAAGCTTTGCCTTATCAATATATTTTATATCTCAATGTGTCCCGTGTCAAGAAATTCCGCCACATGCCAACCTTTTCTTTGGAATATCCCGGCGGTTACCGGGGATACTACGTCAAAAGGGGGCGTTTCGGTGGGTGTAAGCTTTGTCCGCACGATAATAGTCTTTTTACTTCTCATTGTGTCCATCCGAATAATGGGCAAGCGACAGCTTGGGGAGCTGGAACCGTTGGAATTGGTTGTGGCGGTGCTCATATCGAACCTGGCCGCCCAGCCGCTTCAGGACACCGGCACGCCCCTTCTGTACGGCATAGTGCCGGTGCTGACGCTCCTGGCAAGCCAGCTCGTCATATCCGGCCTCTCCGTCCGCTTCGGAAGATTCCGCCGCCTGGTCTCCGGAAAGCCCAGCATACTCATAGATAACGGCGCCATAGTCCAGTCCGAGATGAAAAAGTGCAGGCTGTCGGTGGACGAGCTCTACGTGGAACTCCGGATAAACGGCGTCACGGACATATCCACCGTCCGCCACGCCATATTGGAGACGGACGGGACGCTGTCCGTACTGCCCTACGCCAAATTCGCCCCCGCCACCCCGGAGGAGCTCAATATAAACGTCCCGGACAACGGCCTTCCCGTGTCCGTCATAGCCGAGGGCCGGGTGCTCAGCGACAACTTAAAGCTCCTGGGCCACGATACAAAGTGGCTCGCAAACCAGCTTAAAAAGCGCGGCGCACGGGACCCCCGGGACGTGTACCTCATGACTGTGGACGGCGCGGGAAAGATTTATTTTGCGAAAAAGGAGGGCCGATGATGAAAAAAGAGCTGTTCGCCGCGGGGCTTCTCGCGGCGCTTCTGGCCCTATCCCTCATAAACTCCGCCGTCATAAAGGGGCTTTGCGACGAAATAGACGGCATGGTGCGCTCCTCCGGCGACGCCGCCGAGAGCGGCGACTGGGACACGGCCCGAAAGCGGGCGGACTCGGCCCTGGAGCTCTGGCGAAAGCGTGAGGGCTACACGAAGATCGTCCTCCGCCACACGGATATCGAGACCCTGACCGATGATTTTTACGAGCTCACGGAGCACATCTACTCCAAGGACCCGGGCTCCGTGAAAAGCGCCGTGGAGCTGGTGGGCGAGCACCTTTCGGACATCGCCCAGATGGAATCCATAAATTTCGGGAGTATATTTTAGCTCAAAACTGCATATTTCCGGCAAACTTTCCGCATATTTTCAGGGAAATCAAATATTTTTCCCTACGACAGTCAAAAAGGGACAGGCTCAGGCTGTCCCTTTTGTTTGTTATTTTTCAAGCAGGAGCTTATTGAGCTCCTCCATGAAGGTATTTATGTCCTTGAACTGCCTGTACACCGAGGCGAAGCGGACATACGCCACCTCGTCAAGCTGCTTTAGGTGTTGCATTACCAGCTCCCCGATGTAACTTGAGGGTATCTCGCGGTCGGGGTAATTCTGGGCCTCCTGCTCTATCTCGTTGGCCACGGCCTCTATCTCCGAAAGGCCCACGGTGCGCTTTTCGCAGGCGTGGAGCATGGAGTTTATTATCTTCACCCGGTCGAAGGCCTGGCGGCTCCCGTCCTTCTTCACCACCACGATGGGCATACGCTCCACGGACTCGTAGGTGGTGAAGCGCTTTCCGCATGACATGCACTCCCGGCGGCGTCTTATATTGTCATCTGTGGGCCTTGAGTCCACGACCTTGCTCTCCGAAAAACCGCAATAGGGACATTTCATAAAAAGGCCTCCAATTTCTATATATGCAATAATTATAGCAAATAATGCCCTGATTGTACATATGTAATTTTTAAAATTTTGCCTTAAAATTTGACCGGCCTTTTGGCGGGATACCAGAATTTACGCCTTGCCGCCCGGGCTTTACGGCTGTAAAATGTACTCAAGGTGACGTAAGTCCGCCTTGGGGAGGTACATATATGAAAAATAAGCTCCGAAAAATCTTCTCGGGCGAGGGCTTCTCCGCCCCGGCCTACTTCATACTGCGTTGCGGCCTTGTCCTCTCCTGCCTCATGTTGGCGGCCTCACTGCTCATCGCCGTGTACATCGGCCCGCCGGGTTTACATAATCATACTACGTACTCCCTGGTAGCACAGCTATACCGGGAACCCCAGAGCGTGATACTCGTCACATCCCTGGGGGCGCTCATTGTGGACAGGCTCATGAAAGAAGGGCGGTGAGCTCCTCCCGGGCCATTATGGCGTTGAGCACCTCCAAAAGGGCGTTGGCGCTTATGCGCTCGGGAAGGCCCAGCCTTTTGGCAAGCTCCCGGCGCTTATCCCGGCTCCCCTCGCCCCCCGACAGGCCCAGGGCGTACATGTCGGTCTTTGTGATGCCGCCTGCAACCGGGGCGATATTTTCCCCATCGAAGGTGGCCCCGGCCCTTTTGAGGGCGCTTAATATGACCTCCGGCCCCGCCCCCTCCACGCCCAAAAGCCCCTCCTTCGAGGGCGCGGCCTTGCGCCGCTCCTTTCCCGGCATGTCGGGGATATAGGCGTGCTTTATTTGTTCGTCCTTCAGCGCGCCCTTTAAATGATTGCGTATGAGAAAGCCGGCGGAGTCCGGGTCGGTCATTATTATGACCCCCCTGGCCTCCGCGAGCTTTTTTATGAGCATGAGTTTTTCGTTATCTGAAAAGATACCGAAACCTCCGGTCTCTATGATAACGGCGTCCACCACCTGGCTCAGGTTATTTTTGTCGTAGCGGCCCTCCACAACGATGGCCTCCCTCACCCTCGGCTTCATGTCCTTCCCCCCGTAATGAGCAGTATCCCCACCGCGAGCTCCCTTGTAAGGTCGGTATTTTCCCCGGCGGCGGAGCTGTTGAGCTTATACGCGGTCCTGGCGGCCATTTTACAAAGCCTGGCACAGCTCTCCTTATCAAGGCGTCTGGCCGCGGCGAAAACCGCCCGGGCCTGGAACTCGAACCTTATATCCGCGTCCCTCATAAGGTCCCGTACCGTAAGGCCGGAGCCCTGATAAATTTTCGCCGTCAGCAGCTGCCTCAGCTTCTCCGACACGCTGGCCACCACGGCGTGAGGGGCCACGTCCATGGTCTCCAGCTCCCTCAGCCTCTCCATCGCCGCGTCCCCGCGCCCCTCCAAAAGGGCGTCGGTCAACTGCCAGAGGGCGGCGTCGGGCACCGGCGTGACCACGGCCTCCACGTCGCGCGTCTCCACCGTGTCCCCGGGGACGTAGGATATGAGCTTTTCCACCTCGGTCCTCATGCCCGTCATGAGCCCGCCGGTCATCTCGATGAGCTTGGCGGCGGCCTCCCTCGTCACACGCTTCCCGCCGGAGGCAAAGCCCCGGGCCAGCCAGCTCATGAGCGTTTCGCTGTCAAGAGGGGTAAATTCCACCTCGGTAAGGAGCTTTTTCAGCTCCTGATTGGCCTTTATTCTCCCGTCCAGCTTATATTCCACCGTGTCGGCTACGAACACCACGCAGGTGTAGTCCGGCACGTCGGAGAGTATGCGTAAAAGCTCCTTCCGTGTCTCCTCTCCGGTCTTTGAAAAGTCAAAGTCGGAAACTTCGGTCATCGTCCGCTCGGAAAACACGGGAAAGGCGTCCACGGCCTCGGAAAGAGCGTCCATGGACAGATTTTTCCCGTCCAGGACGTGGTGGTTAAATTCCTCCGTCCCCTTTGCCACCATGGCCCGGAGCTTTCTCACGGTGTCCTCAAGAAGGTAGCGCTCCTCGCCGTGAAAGACATACACTCTCTCCGGCGTCCCAGCCTTCAGGTCCGCCTTCAGCTTTTTATAGGCCAAATTTTCCGCCTGCTTTTTCTTAGCCATGGTCTCACCTCGATTTTACCCTTATGTCCCCGTCAATATCCGTGCGCAAAATCTCTATTCCCCGGTCGGAGAGCCTTTTCAGCACCTCTTCGGTGGGGTGTCCGTAGCTGTTGTCCCCCACCGATATTATTGCCAGCTCCGGCGTCACCGCCCGCAAAAGCGCCTCGGTGGTGGAGGTGGCGGAACCGTGGTGGCCCACCACCAGGCACTCTATGTCGCCGATGTCATATCTCTCGACGAACTCCCGCTCCAGATACCCCGGCGTGTCCCCGGTTATAAGCGTCTCAAATCTCCCGCTTGCCACTGTGAGGATAAGGTTCCGCTCGTTCTCCGTCTCCCGGCCCATTGGCGGATACATGGTCAGCGTGGTGTCCCCCATCTCCAACCCGGTCACGCCCGTCACATATATCATATCCACTCCGGCGTCACCGGCCGCCGATACGATCTCGTCGTCAAGGTCGCTCTCGGCAAATCGCGGCGACGGCGCGATTATGGCCCCCACGTCCATGTCGGCAATGAGCTTCATAACGCCGCAGGCGTGGTCTTTGTGGTAGTGTGTCAAAATTATGGCATCTATCCTGTCACGCCCCATGGAGCGGACGTACCTCTCCACCGTCTCCCCGGGGTCTGTGTCGGTCAGGGAGCCGCAGTCGATGACGGCGGTATATTCAGCGCTCGTCACGACTATCCCCTGCCCCTGGCCCACATCCAGCACCGTCATGGTGTAGCCCCCATCGGAGGCGGCGAGCAGGTCCTTCGCCACGAATATAACGCATATGGCCGTTATTGATAAGCACGACAGCCGCAAAAACCACACCGCCGGCAATTTCGCGGCCACTATTATAAGCACCGCGATATATGTCAGCGCGAACCATATCGTCACCGCGGGGCCGTCCAGGTACACCGCCGCCAAAAACGGCTTTGCCAACAGCTTTACCACCCACTCGATGTACCTCACCGCCAGGGCCGGGACATAGGCCAATACCCTCCCCAGTGGGAGCCACGCAAACCCGGCCCCCACGGCCAGCGCCCCCAGCAAAAACGCCGGCGTCACGGCCCAGAGGACGAGTATATTTGTCACCGGCGCTATTATTGAAAGGCACCCGAAGTAGTATGCCGTCACCGGTGTCGTCAGGATAAGCGCCCCGAAGGTGGCGGACACCGCCCCGGACACCCACCGGGCAATACGCACCGGGAGCTTTTTGCCCCCGGGAAGTCGCCTTGTGAAAAAATCGTTCAGCTTCGGGGTAAAGAGGATTATCCCCAGCGTGGCCATAAAGGACAGCTGGAGCCCCACACCGGCTATGGCGTAGGGGTTTATGAGCAGTATAAGCAACAGCGCGGCGGCCAGACTTGTAAGGCTGTCGCTCTCTCGCATGATAAGCGGCGCCGTCAGCACGAATACCTGCATTATCACCGCCCGGACCACCGACGGTGAAAAGCCCGACACGGCCATAAAGAGGCACAGTACCGGCAATGCCGTCAACACCGCCCAGCGCCTGCGGCCCAGGATAGTCAGCAAAAATCCCGCCAATATGGACACGTGCAGGCCCGATATGGCCACGATGTGGCTCACGCCGGAGCGCTCCATGGCGGAGGTGAGCCCGGTGTCCCGGTCAAGCTCCGACCTGTCCCCGGTGAGCAGCGCCAGCATGAAGTCCGACGTCCCCAGCGGGAATATCTCCCTTATCTTGTCCCGTATGGCCCTCGCCAGGTACTTGTGGAAATTCGTTATCCCCACCCCCGGGGAGGATGAGACCTGTATATCCCGGGCGTCTGAGGCAAAGAGGAAGTAGCCCTTTGATGTGTAGCCGGTTATCTCCCGCTCCTCCACCCTGTCGGCCCTGCTTATATCCGCCCTCATGCGCACCCTGTCGCCCGGGCGGAGCGAGGACGCGTCCTCGTCAAATACGTATGCCCTGGCCTTCAGCGCGGGGCCCTTGTCGGGGTGTATCCTTATGTCCACATACGCCCCGTAGTCCGTGCTCACGGGAAAATCCGCCACCGTGGCATCGAACGCCATAGTCCTGCCGTCAAGCCGGAGGGCCCCTGAGAATATGAGGGTATCGTAGCCGAAATCGTATAAAAAACCCGCCACAAGGCCGATGGCCGCGATCGCCGCCCCGAGGCGCCTTTTGCCCTTTAATATGACCGCCGCCAAAATTCCTGTTATCGCCGCCGCTCCCGCCGCTATCGGCATTGCGGAAAGTGGCAGGAAATACTGGCAGGCGAATATGGCAAGGGCGAAGGAGAACGAGAAAACACAAAGCTTCCTCATATCCTTCACCCCTCTTTCCTCAGCCTATCCTCTCCGTCACCGCCCCGTAGGTCCGGTCGGCGATGGGGATGTATTTTCTCTCAAGGGCGTCAAGTCTCTCCCGAAGGTCCTCCGCGTAATGCCTGTCGGACATGGACCTTATGTTTATCCTCACGTTGAGCCCGGCGGAGAGGATGGCCGCCCTTGCAAGCTCGGCCCCCACGCCCACGTCGGAGACGGCTATGGCGCTCCCCTTTTGAGCAAGCTCCGCTAAAAGGTCCAGCGTCTCGCCGCATTTTTCCGCGATCTCCATGGGCGGCCGGCAGGCGGTGCGAAGGGCGTCCTCCATGACCTGGGCCCGCTCCGGCGCGTCCTTCGGTATGGAGTAGGCCCGGGAAAGGGGCTTGAACGCCTTAGCGTCAGCGTCGATACCCGTCAAAAGCTCCGCTCTCAGCTCATCCGCCCTTTTTGCTATCCGCTGAATATCGTCCTCATATACGGCGTATTTCTTCTTCCCGGAGGTAAGTCCGCAGACCATAGACGCCAGCGCGGAGGCCAGCGCCCCCGCCAGTCCCGCCGCTCCCCCTCCCCCCGGCACCGGGGACTTGGAGGCGAGAGTGGAGGTAAAGTCAGTAAGGGTCATTGAAAGCATGGAGTTTTCCATCGGTCTCTCCTTTTATTCCTTTTATTCCTTCGTGATCTTCCAAAATCGGGCTTCAATACCATAGGCGCTGTCGGTCATCGCCGCGTCCACCCGGGCGATACGCGTTTGGCACAGAGCTTCCATATCCAGCTCCCCCGGGTCCACAAAGAGCGTCTGTATGTATAGGCATCCGCCGGGGCGCAAAACGCCCAGGGCCTTGCCGGCCATAGCGGCGGGCCGTCCGCTCTCCCGGAGTGTGGAGCCCACCGCGGTGACCAGGTCGAAGCGGTTTTCCAGGCCCTCCATGGTTAAAAAGTCGCCGCAGAGCACTTTTACCCGGTTGGGGTTGCGCTCATTCGCAAGCCCCGCCCGGAGCGTGTCACAGCACTCCGGCAGGCGGTCGATGCTCGTCAGCTCACCGCCCCGGAGCCGGTAGGAAAGATACCTGTCCCAAAAGCCCGCCCCGATGCCGATGTTGCATAACAGCGCGCCCTCCGGGACGGCGAAGTGCTCCTCAAAAAACCGTGTCACTGCGTATTCAAGGTACTTCCCCTCAGCCGACAGGTTATAGGGTCCCGCCTCCGGACCCCAGAATTGCCCGTAGGCGGCAAGAAGCGCGTCCTTGTCCATCTTCAGCCCGTCCTTATCCATCACAAATCAAAATAGGCCCGAAATGACACCGTTTTCGTCCACGTCGATCTTCTCCGCCGCCGGGACCTTGGGAAGGCCGGGCATGGTCATCACGTCCCCGGTGAGGGCCACGATGAAGCCCGCGCCGGCGGAGACCTTCAAATTCCGAACGGTTATTTTGAAGCCCTTCGGCGCGCCCAGGAGCTTGGGGTCGTCGGAAAAGCTGTACTGCGTCTTTGCCATGCAGATGGGCATTCCGCCAAAGCCCAGCTCCGTAAGCTTCCGGGCCTGCTTTTTGGCGTTGGCCGTGAGTTCCACCCCGTCGGCGTGGTATATGCGCTTCGATATAGTCTCCAGCTTCTCAACGATGGGCCGGTCGAGCTCGTAGGAGAAGGTGAAATCATTGGGCTCAGAGCAAAGCCTGACCACCTCGCGGGCAAGCTCGATGCCGCCCTCGCCGCCCTTGCCCCAGACCTCGGAAAGGGCCACGTTGACGCCAAGCGTACGGCACTCCGCCTCCACCAGCGCAAGCTCCGCCTCGGTGTCCGTGGGGAAGCGGTTTATGGCCACCACGGCGGGCAGACCGTATACCTTCGTTATGTTCTCCACGTGCTGGAGAAGGTTGGGAAGTCCCCGGCGAAGGGCCTCCAGGTCCTCGCGCCCCAGCTCCTTTTTGTCCAGCCCCCCGTGCATCTTAAGTGCCCTGACGGTGGCCACGATGACCACGGCGTCGGGACGAAGGCCGGCCATGCGGCACTTTATATCAAGAAATTTCTCCGCGCCCAGGTCCGCGCCGAAGCCGGCCTCGGTGACGCAGTACTCCCCCAGCTTCCGGGCCATTTTCGTGGCCACGATGGAGTTACAGCCGTGGGCGATGTTGGCGAAGGGCCCGCCGTGGACGAAGGCCGGGGTGTGCTCCAGCGTCTGGACGAGGTTTGGCTTCAACGCGTCCTTCAAAAGGGCCGCCATCGCCCCCGCGGCCTTCAGGTCCCCGGCGGTGACCGGCTCGCCCTCGTAGGTGTAGGCCACAATTATGGAGGCAAGGCGCTTTTTAAGGTCCATGATGTCGTTTGAAAGGCAGAACACCGCCATTATCTCGCTGGCCACCGTTATGTCGTAGCCGTCCTCCCTGGGCGTGCCGTTGACCTTGCCGCCAAGACCGTCCACCACGAACCGGAGCTGACGGTCGTTCATGTCCACGCACCTGCGCCAGGTGATGGTCTTGGGGTCGATGTGAAGGGCGTTGCCCTGATAGATATGGTTGTCCAGCATCGCGGCCAGCAGGTTATTGGCCGCGCCTATCGCGTGAAAATCCCCGGTGAAATGGAGGTTAATATCCTCCATGGGCACCACCTGGGCATACCCGCCTCCGGCGGCGCCGCCCTTGACGCCGAATACCGGGCCAAGGCTGGGCTCACGGAGGGCTATGACTGACTTTTTGCCGATCTTCCGAAGGGCGTCGCCAAGTCCCACCGTAGTGGTGGTCTTGCCCTCCCCCGCCGGGGTGGGGGTTATGGCGGTGACCAGCACCAGTTTCCCGTCGGGCTCCTCCGCCCTGTCGGAGAGGAGCTTTAGGTCTATCTTCGCCTTATAATTTCCGTACTGCTCCACGTATTTTTCGTCGATACCGCACATTTCCGCGATCTTCGCGATGTGCTCCATCTTTGACGCCTGGGCTATTTCGATATCGGTCTTGATCTCCATGTTCCCTTGCCCTCCGTAAAAAATTTTTTATAAGGCAAGTATACCACAAACTTTTCATTTCCGCTACTGGTCAAACAAATAAACTTTCAGCCGCATATACTGTGTGGGAGGTACATTTTATGAATTGCACATGCTCTTTAAGCGCCAACGCCCAAAGATACCTGGCCGAGTACCGTACGATACTCTCCGACATGATAAACGCAATGGAGTCCGCCGGCCTTACGAACTCCATCTCCGGCAATTTCATATCCCGGATGCTGCCCCACCATCGGGCCGCCGTCGAGATGAGCCGGAACCTTTTGAGGTACACAACGGACCTGACCCTCCAGCGCATAGCGGAGAATATAATCTCCACCCAGACGGAGAGCATCGCGGCCCTGGAGCGCGTCCGCCGGACCTGTACACGCACCGTAAACGCCCGGAGCTCAGTCGCCGGCTACAACTCGCAGGTGGAGTCAATAATAGACGCCATGTTCGCCCGGATGGAGTCCGCCCCCGCCGGGAACAACATCGACTGCGACTTTATCCGCGAGATGCTCCCCCACCACGAGGGCGCCATACGCATGTCGCGGACGGCATTACAATACTCCCTGTGCCCGGGCCTCGTGCCGATACTGAACGACATCATCAAATCCCAGTCCACCGGAGTCCGCGAGCTCCGTGAACTTTCCGGGTCACTCGCCTGCAGATAAAAAGGCGGGCCTACCCCCCGCCTTTTGAATAACATCATACCGATTTTCTTAAAAATTTAAAAGCCTATTTGAGAACAACATCAGTATACACCCCTAGCGTCCCTATTCCTCACGGGAAGTGTGAGGTGAAAGATCGTGCATGTCGTGTTGTAACAAGAACAAACGTGATAGTAAACGCTACCGCGACCACGGTATTTCACTTTGCGTCTATTTCTTCAATCATACGCAACAGGTCCGCCGGGCTCATGACTTGGATTGGGCTCGTTGCGTTGAGAAAACCCTGGTCCCCGGTGGCGATATAGTCGGCGCCCTCCCGCGCCGCGCATACCGCCAGGACCGCGTCCTCGTAGTCGTCCATCGGGAGGCTCAACGCGTCCATGCACGACTCACCGTCCACTGGGATTACGTCAAATACATACAGAGTGTTCTGGACCGCGGCTCTGGCGACCTTGTCCCCATATCGCTTCTTCACGATGTAGTGTATATCGGTGATCGTGTTGGCTGTGACCAGCCCGGCTATCTCCTCATTGACGACCGCCCGGATAAGCCCCTGCGAGTCCTCGGAGCCCGGCCTGCTCATGGCGGCGTCGAGAATCACGTTGGTGTCAAAGACGACTTTCATCTTCCGCTTACCCGCTCCTCTCTCATAGCCTCGATCTCGGCGTCGGTGAAGCTTATCCCCTTAAATATTTCGGTCAAATTGTTCCAGGCCGCCTTTTTGTCCGGCTTGGCGCTCACGATCTTCGCGACGACCTTGCCGTTCCTTGTGATGAAAACCTCCTCGTCGTCCTCAGCCATCGAGACATACTTTCCGGCGTTGACCTTGAGCATTGATAAAGATACCTGGGTCATAGGTGCCGCCTCCTATTTCATCAAATTTGGTCTGATTATACCATACCCGTAAAGCGGGGATGGTATATTAGCCATGTTTTTCGGTTCCCGGCGTAAGCCGGGGAGAAAAACGGCGTTAAATCAATATAATATCCGCTACGGCGGATATTATACCATAACAGCACCTGTTTGTCAACACGATCAGGTCTTTATCATTCCCCAAAACTGTAGGGTTTACAATGAAGTATAACATATAACAAGAAAAAGGTAGCGAATAGGAAGGTACCCGTGTTAAGGTAAAG
>CANQUO010000003.1 GCA_947627085.1 uncultured Oscillospiraceae bacterium | reverse complement strand
TGGAGGGCGGCCGCCACATAACGGGCTACCAGGTCTCCGGTGAGGACGCCAGAGCCGTTGACGCGGCCCTGGAAAAGCTTGCCGAAAACGAGGTCCAGATAGTCATTGGCGACGGCAACCACTCCCTGGCCGCCGCGAAGGAGCTCTGGGAGCGTATAAAGCCCACCCTCACCCCCGGTGAGGCGGAAAACCACCCCGCCAGATACGCCCTCGTGGAGCTCAACAACGTCTACGACCCCGCCATAACCTTCGAGCCCATACACCGGGTGGTATTCGGCGTGGACACGGAAAAGCTCCTTGAGCTCATGGAGCAAAAGCTGAGCCTCCCCGACGGCCGGGAGATAGAGTACGTCATAAACGGCCGCAAGGCCGGTAAAATGCGCCTCCGGGGCCGGAGCTTCGGCGGGATGATAGAGCTGCTCCAGAGCTTTCTGGAGGAGTACGCCGCCCTGGTGGGCTCCGGCGAGGTGGACTACATCCACGACGAGGAGTCCCTTTTAAAGCTCACCGAGACCCCCGACTCCATCGGCTTCCTCCTCCCCGCCATGGACAAGTCCGACCTCTTTCGCACCGTCGTCTCCGACGGCGTATTCCCCAAAAAATCCTTCTCCATCGGCCACGCCCGCGATAAGCGCTATTATCTCGAATGCAGGAAAATAAAATAATGTATTATAAATAAGCTGACATACAAAGCGAAAGCTTCGAGTATGTCGGCTTTTATTGTTTTACCACCGTATCCGCCCTAGGATACGGCTTTATTTCGTATGTCAGCCCCGCCAGATAGTCCATACTGGTATCCAAAGCAATCGCTATTTTCACGCACTGTTCAAAAGTATAGTACCGTTTCCCGCTTTCTATCTTAGAGTAGTCGCTTTGGTCTATCCCGGTGAGCATTTGCATCTTGATCTGTGTGTATCCCCGTGCCTTTCGCAATTCTCTGAGCCTGTTCATCTTATCACCTCAGTCAATATTATGCCAAATTGACCTATTGACTTTAGGGTGAAATTGACCTATAATAGCCTCATGCCCCAAAGAATACAGAAAGAAGGAAAAACCATGAATTTTGACAAGTGTAACTATTGCGACAGTGATGTCGCCCCCACCGCCAGGATTTGTCCAAAATGCGGCGCAAACCTCAGAGCCCAGCGACTTGAGAATCCGTATGTCAAATCCGTTTTTGTTAAATTTATTTTATCTATGGTAGCAATTTTTGTCTCTCTAATTGCCTGTGTAATCGGATATCTTTGTTATTCGGCTTCCGACAGACGCATGTTCTCTCTCCCCGAATGGATTCAAAAAGACCACACTATCGGCTCAATCATAATGATAATCAGTTTGGTCGTACTTATTATTGCATTTATTTATCAGGATAAATTAAAAAAGCTACTAAAATATTACGGTATCCTGTGAACTCATAGGACCATTAATTATTAATTATGGAAAATATGAACAAAGAAATTACTTGCCGATATACGGCGCTTGTGTTGGTCATATCGCTTTTTGTGTTGCTCACTGGTTGCGGTAGTAAAACCATGGAAAATGTTGATGAACAACTTATAGGAACCTGGGTTTGGATTGACCCAATGTTTGGAAATGAGAGTCAATTTCTTCAGTTGACATTTTACAGGGACGGTACAGTGGCTTACGGTAGTTATAAGTTTGAATATCAGCTTTCTGACGGTATGCTCACATTTAAAAACGGATTATATACTGTTCCTTCCACCCTAAAGTATGGCATTAACGACGGTTCAACGTATTACTACAGCTTCGGTTATATCAGCGTAGAAGGAGGAGAACGCAGGGAGTGTTTATTTCTCTCAACAAGTAAAGATTCCAATCTCAGACTGATTTATGGAAAAAAGTAAGCATAAGCATTAATTATTAAATAGCGGACGCCCATGCGTCCGCTACCTTATTCCCCTGGCTCCCCGTTTCAATGGGGAGCTGTCACCACAGTGACTGAAGGGCCGTGCGTGGCAATATGTAATTCATATAGAGCTCCCACTCACGTCCTTACCCCCTTTTGGGAAAAAGGGGCAGGGGGATTAGAGCCTCACGTCTCCATAAAAGGTTGCGCCCTGCGGCGCGGATTTAAATAGGGGAGGGTTTAGAACCCTCCCCTACGGCTATTTTGGTAGCTTTTCCGGTCACCCCGTAGGGGCGGGTTCTAAACCCGCCCGTCCCTCGTCCCGCCCGCAGGCGAAACCCTTGGCTCCTCCTCGTAGGAGGAGCTGTCGCCCGCAGGCGACTGAGGAAGCGAGGCCACCGTATCAGCATGATTTTCTTTCTTAGGCATCAGCAAGCCCTTCGGCCTCGCTTCCCCCCTACCCCCTCCTACGAGGAGGGGGCTATCTAAGCGGGTGCGCCCTTCGGCGCTTATTCCAAAACAGGAGGGTTTGGAACCCTCCCCTACGGCTATTTTGGTAGCTTTTCCGGTCAACCCGTAGGGGCGGGTTCTAAACCCGCCCGTCCCTCGTCCCGCCCGCAGGCGATAATTAATTCGCTGGCAGTGTATAAATTATCTGCGTACACCATTTTCATCAAATGTCTTTTTTAGCGCGGCTTCTGTCACAGCTATCGGCAAAAGCATCGGAATGAGCTGAACGAACATAACGATCAGTCCAACGATCGCGACAGTTGTTATGTCCTTGTTAAAAACAAACAAGAGCGGTATGACTGAAACCGGCAATAGGATCAGTCCTGTTTTATACCAAATCCTCCCGCAATACTTGTGCGCGAACTCCCATGTGTCTTTATTCTTCATCGACATGGCGGTCCGAAAGCCAAATAACGCATTGACTTCTTCAGGACCACCCTTCATGAACACTTTTCCAAATCCTGTTATGCTTAGTGGAATGACCAAGTCAATTATAAGCATAAAAGCCCAAAAAACGATCATAATATGTACCTCCATAAAATCCGGCTCCGGGAGAGAACGTTCATGCAATCGACCGGGAAACGCAAAGTCAAATCGGGACTTTGGAAAAGTCTACTCCCGCAGGCGATAAGCCTCCCCCCGCTCGTGGGGAGGACCGCCGCGTAAGCGGCAGGAGAGGTTCCGCCCCTCCCTTTGGGAGGGGCGGCCGAGCGGAGCAGACCTAAGTGGGCCGAATCTCCGTCAGCTAACTCGTCCCCACCCCCTGCCCCCTCCCAGAGGGAGGGGCAAAAATGCGTTACTCCCGGATAGAGGGGCAAAAGCTCACTTCCCTCCATGCCTCCTGTAATACCCATACGAATACCCCATCGGCAAAATCGCCATAAGCGCCGTAAGGCCGATATAGACCCAAATGACCGCCTTCAATGGCAGGAGCGACACAAGGATTACCATGAGCCCGCCCACGACCCACACCTTCCCGGCGAACCGGTGGGTGGCGTTCCAGTTGGCCTCGTCCTCCAGGGCCCACATGACCTTGATGCCGATGGTATAATTGCGCCGGCACTTGGGAAGGTAATTTCCGATGGCCACAAAGAGCACCCCAGTGGCCGCGATGACCACGGAGGCCACGCTTATCTTCGCCCCCAGCGCCACGGCGTACACCATGGCCCCCACTATCACCGAAATGAACGGGCATATCCACAAAATAAGCCCCAGCACCTTTTTCGTCTGTCCCTTCACCTTCGGGTCCAGGCTCGTGCAGACCACGCACAGAATATGCACCGCCGCCAAAAAGCCGGGTATCCCGAACACCGCAAGCCCCTTCCCCGACCAGCCGTCCAGCTCCCCGGCCGCGTTCCAGTGGATGGGCATCCTGTCCGGGAGTTTCGGCCATAGTATGATTCCCGCCAGCATGGGCAGGAGCACCACCAGCGTAGTTATGATTATCTTCCACTTATTCTCTTTTATCATTTTCATTTCCTCCCCTCAAATCGGTTATCCACAGCATCAGCTCCTCAAGCACCGAGGCGTTGAGCTCATAGTAGATGAACTTCCCCTCTCTGCAATCCCGTATAAGCCCCGCGTCCCGCAGTACCGACAGGTGTCTTGATATGCTGGCCCCCGTCACCGGGAACCTGTCCGCTATCTCCCCCGCCGCCATACGCCCGGACTTAAGCATATTCAGTATCTCCCTCCTCGTCGGGTCCGCCAAAGCCCTCATCGTCTCCTGTAAGCCCAATCCCCCACCTCCAATACATTTAACATTTAGTCTAAATGTTAAATGTATAATAACACAAATCCCCCCCACCTGTCAAGTAAAAATCACAAGTAAATTTGTCAAATATAATTGACAGTTAACCTGCATAGTGCTATAATGAGGTTGTCAAATATAATCGACACGGAGAGTTACAATGAATGAAGGATTAAAACAAGCCCGGCTTGCGAAAAATCTCTCGCAAACCGAGCTTGCAAAAAGAATTGGCGTATCAAGGCAAACTATCAATATGATTGAAAACGATGCGTATAATCCGACTATCAGACTGTGTATAAAGATCTGCAAAGAGCTTGATGTAACGCTGAATGATCTGTTTTGGAAGGAGTAACATATGTTTTACGACGAAAGAATTGAAAAGGCAAAAGGTAGGATTTCAAGAAATGCCATCATATTGTCAGTAATCATATCTGTTGTGCTTGGAGCGATTCGTTTGACGAATATTCTAAAGAATACAGATCAAAGCAAATATCTGTGCCTTGTTATTTTGGAGGCGGTAATTATTTTTGTGGGATCGGTATGCTTACTGATCGGTTTTACCCGAAGCAAAATATACCCCAAGGATGAACGGACGATATTTGAGGAATGTTGTTTTTATAACAAAGCGTCATCGATCCTCATAAAAATAGTAACTGTTGTTTTTGCGTTTTTCTTGCCCATCGTATTACACATTGGCCTTCCGAACAATTATACCGACGGCGAGTTTGACCGTATCCTTCTTGTCCTTTCCTTTGTCGTAGGCATATATGTGATATATGGATTTAGGCGTAACGATATTTATTTCAATTATTCCATTATGGAAAACGAACACTATTGCAAGAGTGTGTTCAAAAATATCGGTAAGCTCGCGATCTATATCTCGTGTCTTTTTGCTGTTTCTACGCTTTCGTTTACTTTGCTTGTTGCCATAAAAGAACTTGACCAGGTCATATTGATCCAACATATTTTTCAAATTGTTGGGTTATATATGATCGTTTTGCTCAAATTTTCTCTGCTATATTTGCTTTATTCCTTTTTGGAAAAAATGAGCTATAACAGCACACGGTGGCTGTCAAGATCAACGGCTATTTCGTTGGGGATAACGGTATTTTTATATGCTGTTTATACGTTTACAGCAATGCTCGCAGATTCGCTCGCAATCTCACAGGCGCAAGCGATGCAGACCGTTTCCGCCGCGTCCTCTTTGGCATTTTATATTGATTTTGCTTTGTTGATATTCTTAACGTATTTCAGTTACGAGTATCTAAAAGTCAAGTATAACAAATTATTATCTGCCGGGTGCCTTACAATTCTTTTGAGTGAAACATCGGCGTTTTTTATCGGGCAGGTATGGAGCGGGATCACAAGCTTGTTTTTGCGTGAAATGATAGAGTATGACGCCTATACTATCACATACTTTTTATCCACCGCAAAAACGATTGTTCAAGACCTGTCAAGTATAGCCAATATGATCGGCGTTTCTTTGATCATTATTGCGCTTATCAAAGATAAAACAATAAGAAAATCTAATCTCGCCGCAATTATCAGTTTGGCCGTACTCGGTGGAATCGAAATGCTTCTGCGTACACAAACGGGATATTTGGAGGTGAATATCTATCATTCACTTGCTGAAATTGCTGTTCTGATATATTTGTGCGTTCTTGTTGTTTGCATTGAAAGAAGCGGTGCCCGGTTGTTGGAACAGTAGCCCTTTAGAAACAACGGGAGTTGAGGCAAAAAGCAATCGCCCCGCAACCGTCCAAAACGCGATTGCGGGGCTACGCCACGTGTTCAATTATCAAGTTCGAATACTCCTTCCGGATTCCCTCTGGGTCTTATCTCTTCACTCAGCCTGACCAGCTAACTACACTGCGGTAACCTCCGCCAACGGTGCTGCGTTCTGTGCTCCGGGTCTGACTTTAAGGGATCGTATTTCCGCCTTGATGAGCTCTGGCGGGTCCTCAACTGTACATCGGAACCTCCTCCTTTGCTGTGATTACAATATAACATATTGCTTAATGTAAGTCAACACCCCAATATCATTTTCAGCATTTTGACCACGATTTTCGCCTTCCATTTTTTGATGGATTCCAAAAAGCCGCCCGATCGTCTCGGGCGGCTTTTTCGGTCTATTTCTCGATAAGGCTGTCTATGACGTTCATCAGCCTGTCCACGTCTATGGGCTTGGCCACGTGGTCGTTCATACCGGCCTCCAGGGCGGCCCTGCGGTCCTCCTCAAAGGCGTTGGCCGTCATGGCGACGATGGGTATTTCCCTCCACTCCGGCATCGCCCGGATGGCCCGGGTGGCCTCGTAGCCGTTCATCTTGGGCATCTGGATATCCATGAGGATAAGTGAGTAGCGGCTCGGGTCTGAGCTTCTCACCCGCTCCACGGCCTCGGTGCCGTCGCTGGCGGTGTCCACCTCAAATCCCGCCTCCTCCAAAAGCTCCTGGGCGATCTCCCGGTTGAGCTCGTTGTCCTCCACCAGAAGGAGCTTCGTGCCCCGGAGCTTCCTGGCCACGTCCATGGCGGACGGGATTGCCCGGTCGTCAAGCTCCACCTTACCAAGAGCGGCGATGAGCGTGTCCCGGAGCTCCGAGAGGAATATGGGCTTGTTGCAAAACGCCGTGACCCCGGCCTTTCTGGCCTCCTCCTCAAAGGGCGTCCAGTCGTAGGCGGTGACGATGATTATCGGCGCCTCGTCCCCGACCACGTCCCGGACCTGGCGCACGACCTCCAGGCCCGACAGGTCCGGCAGCAGCCAGTCGATAATATAGGCGTAGAACCTGTCGCCCATCTCCACGGCCTGGCGGGCCCTCAGGACCGCCTCCTTGCCGTGGAGGGTCCACTCGGCCCGCATGCCTATCTGGGTCAGCATCTTCGTCACCGAGTCGCAGGTGGCGAAACTGTCGTCCACCACCAGCGCCCGAAGGCCCATGAGCTCCCGGATGGTCTCCACCCGCTTCGTCTCCGACTGGAGCCGGAAGTCCAGGTCGATTATGAACTCCGTGCCCTTGCCCTGCTCGGTCTGGAGCTCTATGGTGCCGCCCATGGCGTCCACGATGCTCTTCGTGATGGCCATTCCCAGGCCCGTGCCCTGTATGCCGGAGACCGTGGAATTTCGCTCCCGCTCAAAGGGCTCGAAGATGTGCTTGGCAAACTCCTGGCTCATGCCGATGCCCGTGTCCCGTACCCGTATCTCGTAGGAGCCGTAGCCCTTGGGCGCGTTCGGCCTCTGGCGGATGGTCAGCGACACCGCGCCGCCCGGCGGCGTGAACTTTATCGCGTTGGACAAAAGGTTCAGAAGCACCTGGTTCACATGGAGCTTGTCGCAGTATATGTCCTCGTCGATAACGTCCATGGTGTCCATGAAGAAGCTGAGCTGCTTGGACTGCATCTGCGTCTGGATGATATTGCGCATATCCCGGAAGATATCCGAGATGGAGCACTCCTTCTCCTCTATGTTCAGCTTGCCCGACTCGATGCGGCTCATGTCCAGCACGTCGTTTATGAGGCTCAGCAGGTGGTTTGAGGAGCTCATTATCTTTCTCAGATACTCCTGCACCCGCTCGGGATTTTCCACGTTGGCCTCGGCCAGGGTGGTAAAGCCGATAATGGCGTTCATGGGCGTGCGTATGTCGTGGGACATATTGGAAAGGAACGTGGTCTTGGCCCGCTCTGCGGCCTCGGCCTTGTGGAGCTTTTCCTCCAGCACCGCCCGCTCCACCGCGTAGTCCGTGGCCCGCTTGGCCTGAAGGCGCACGATGTAGTAGTATACGCCGATGGCTATGGCCAGTACCACGGCCAGTACGACGCATATATCCCGCACCTCGAAGGCGCTGGCAAACGCCTCCTTCTCCGGGACGGAGACGGCTATGGCCCACTCGTTTACCCCCGCCGGGGCGTAGTACATATACTCCCAGCCGCCGGACCTTTGTGGCTTATATATGACGTAGCCGGTGTTGAGATTGAGAAGGTCCTCGATATACCCGTCCCAGTCAAGGCCGCCCTTCGTCTCTACTCCCTCGTCATAGTCTGACATGTTCCCCAGCTCCTCGTGGGCGGTGTCCAGCAGGAAATCCCCGTTCTTCGTGTCCACCATATACACGTTGGCTGAGGCGTTGTATATATTGTCGATGTTTATGGTCTGCGGCAGGTCCTTCAGCACCGTCACGCCGTAGAGCATGGCGGCGGTCTCGCCGTCCTGTATTATTGGCACGAAGTGCCGGAGCACCGGGCTCCCGTTCTTCACGCTGTACACCCGGTTCGATATATGCTCCCCCAGCTTCGACTCCGCCTCGAAGGACAGATCGTCTATCTTTGAGGCGTCCACCGCCCCGCCGGCCGTCAGCACCCTGTCCCCGGGCAGGAGTATGCGGACCTTCATCGTCTCCAAAAGCGGCGATACGGTCTCCATGACCTCCAGCATCGCGTCCTCGTTATAATTGTCCGCCGAGGATATTATCTCCGCCGTGGCGTTGAGTATCCGGCTGTCCCGGGCGAGCTTTGCGCGTATCTCGGATATGACGGTGTTGACGCCCTCCTCCATGCGGCCCAGGGACCGCTTTTCCAGCGTCCCGCTTATGGCCAGATACGCGGTGACCAGCATTATCGCGATGGCTATGATGAGCGCCACGGTGGCCGTCGTGCCCTTCACCCATGTTTTTCCCTTTTTTTCTTCTATCTCACTCACCGTCCTTCCGTGGTGCCGGTCCTCACAGCGACGCCTTCAGCTCCCCGATGGCCCCGGCCACCCGGGCGTAATCCGCGCTGACCTTCTCCAAAAGCGCGGGGGCCTCGTCGCTCCACCCGTTGCGAAGCGCCTCGGTGAGCTCGTCCGCAGACCTGCCAAGGGTGGTGAAGCTCAAATTCTGGCACATCCCCTTTATTGTGTGGGCCGCCCGGAAGGCCTCCTCCTGATTTTTCTCCCCCACGGCCCTGACCAGCGCCTCGAAGCTCCCGTCGTCCATAAATTTCAGCACGAACTTCTGGACCAGCCTCTCACTGCGAAGCCGTGCTATGACCTCGTCGTAGTCCCCTCCCAGGGCGGCGTAGCAGTCGCGTAATGTCATTTCCGTTCTCCTTTCAGCTAACCGTGTCGCTCATGGACTCGTCATAGAAGCAAAACCTGTTCTTCCCGGCGTGCTTGGCGGCGTACAGCGCCATATCCGCCGCGTTGTAAAGGTCGTCAAATTTTCGGCCAACCTCGCTCCCCAGCGCCACGCCCACCGATACGGTGACCTTACGTCCCTCGTGCTCGAAGCAAAGGCTGTTGAATATACGCTCCATGGTGCGCTCGATGTCCGTGTTGTACTCCAGGAATATGAAAAATTCCTCTCCCCCGGCGCGACAGCATATATCGGAATTTCTCACCGAGTGCTTCATGCGTTTTGCCAGGTCCTGGAGCACCTGGTCGCCGAAGATGTGGCCCATCTCGTCGTTCACCCGCTTGAAGTCGTCGATGTCTATCTCCAGCAGGGCAAAAAGTCCGTCCGGGTGGACGAGCATCCTGTTCTCTATCTGCTCCCTGGCGCTGGCCCGGTTGAGGAGCCCCGTCAGCGGGTCGCAGGACGCCTTTTTCTCCAGCTCCCGGAGCTTCATCTTCTCCTCGTGTATGTCGATGGCCTTGCCTAAAAGCCCCATGTACTTGGGCGGCAGGTCCCGCGACCACACGCTCCTTGTGATCACCCGGAACCACCTGCTCTCCCCGTCCAGACGCACCAGCACCTCCATGGTGGAGTCGCTGTCGTCGGGGGTGGTGTCGTGCTGGCTGTTGACTATCTTCTCCAGCGTCTCCCGGCCCAGCAGGCTTATGAGCTTTTCGCTGTGGAGGGGGTCCATGAATATCTCCTCCAGCCCCAGCGTCTTTGAGCCGTAGGCCGACAGCGTCACCATGCTCGGCGCCACCGTGTACTCGAACTGTATCTCCTCGCTCATGGCGGCGAAGAAGTGATACTTCATCCGCTCGTAATCAAGAAGCCTCAGCGTCCGCTCGCTGACGGCTCCGCCCTCGCCTCTCAGGGCCTCCTCGGAGATACTGCGCAAATTCCTCTGCTGTATCTCCTCCGCCGCGTCCCCCTCAAGGGCCGTGCGTATCTTCTCCGCGTTCTCCGTCATGCACTCCAGGAGCATTGGGTTGAACTGCCCGCACTGGCCGTCCAGTATCATCCTCAGCGCCTCTTCGTGGGGTATGGCCGGCTTATATACCCGGGGGCTGGTCAGCGCGTCGTACACGTCCGCCAGGCTCACCACCTGTGCGGCGATGGGTATCTCGTCCCCGCGCAGCCCGTCCGGGTACCCCCGGCCGTCCCAGCGCTCGTGGTGCCAGCGGCATATCTCATACGCCGTCTTGACCAGGTCCTCCCCGTGCTGGACCGGGAGCCGCGCCAGCATATCCGCCCCGGCGGTGGTGTGGCTCTTCATTATCTCGTATTCCTCGTCCGTCATCCACCCGGGCACCGCCGCCTGGAGCATCTCCGCCCCAACGGTGGTGTGCGTTTTCATGACGGAAAATTCCTCCGTCGTCAGCCTCCCGGGCTTATTGAGTATCGCCCCGTCGATGGCTATCTTCCCCACGTCGTGCAGCGCCGACGCCGTAGAAATAAGCGATATCTCCCTGGGCGTCAGCCCGTATCTGTCCGTCTTGGCCGCTATAAGCTCCAAAAGCATCGCCGTCAGCGTCCGCACGTGCAGTATGTGCAGTCCGCTCTCGCCGTTCCTAAACTCCACGATGTGGCTCAGTATATCGATCATCAGCGAGCTTCTCTGCTCCGTCTCGTATATCTGGTCCTCCACCATGCCGATAAGCCGCTTCTGCTTGGCGTACAGTAATATGGTGTTCACCACCCGCCGCCGCACGACGAGCGCGTCGAAGGGCCTGTTTATGAAATCCGTGACCCCCAGCTCATACGCCCTCTCCACCTGCTTCGAGCCCGACTCGGCGGAGACCATCACCACCGGCACGTCCATTATCCAGCCGTTCTGGTTCATGGCGCTCAGCACCCCGAAGCCGTCCAGCTTCGGCATCACTATGTCCAGCAGCACCAGGCTCAGCTCGGACGCCTGCTTCGACAGTATCCCCACCGCCTGCACGCCGTCCTCCGCCTCCACGATGTCATACTCCTCCCCCAGCATGTCCGCCAGGATCGACCTGTTCATCTCGGAGTCGTCCACGATAAGTATTTTCTGCTTATTTTTCCCTGCCATTTTGTGCCTTTCCCTTTGCTGTAAAAAATAATTATACACAGCTTTGCCCTCCCCGTTGTGGGGAGGGTAAGACTGTTAAGGTGTTGTCACACCGTTCAGCGGCGCCACCGTCCGGGAATCTTCCCAAAGCTCATCCCCCCGGCCGTTTTCAATTACGAGCTCAATTACCACATTTTTGCCGTCTGGAGCAGTAAATTTCAGACTATCTGCCTTAATTTTTAGCCCCGTGTACGCGGCCTCGCCTAACAGCAACTCCTTGCCGCCAGTTAACGTCCCACCGGTATTTTCCGCCTTCACTCGCCCGTCGACAACCTCGAAGCTCGCGCCCTCGTCAAACCTCCAGCTATCCAGCGTGATTTTGTCGCTGGCAACCTTCACATTCACCCCGTACCTCACCTCGTCGGCCAGGGCGTCCAGCACGGTGGATGCCAATATTTGGGCGTTGGCCGTGTCCACCATGTCGTTTTTCGTGCTCAGCACCGTGGTCGACACCGTCGCCCCGGCGGCCGTGATTATGGCCAACAGCGCCACCGTCAAAAGCGTCTCCGTCAGGGTAAACCCGCCCCGTCCTCTTCTTCTTTTCATGTCAGGTCACCCCTTTTCGTAAGACTTCAGCGTTCCGTCATCAGTCTGATATACATTTACGGATATTGTCGCGTTAAATCCGCTGCTATCATCTTTTATTTCAATACTTTCAGTGGGGTCCGTCGTCATTGACGGGGCCGTCGCGTCCATCGCCTCGACCGCCGAGACCTCCTTATAAAACTCAGAATCCTCCTGCTTCACCTTCGCGTCCACCGAGCCGGAGGCCGAGTACATCGCCGCCAACAGCATCGACGCCAGCGCCACTATCAAAAGCGCCACCAGCACCTCGCTGAACGACTCCCCCGCCCAGCTTTTCAACTTCAAAATCGCCCTTTTCAACTTACCGCACCCCCGTCCTTAATCGTCGCGTTAGTATCGGTCCAGGTCACTGCTATATTCCTAACCACCGTGGTTCTCACGCCCACACCGTATATTGTGTTACCTGCGGAGTCTGTTCCATTAGCATAGTAGTAATTCACATCCGACTTCTCGTCTGTATACTTCACTTCGGCCTTGATCTCTATGACCGTCTCGTTCCTCTTGTGGTCAGCGTCGCCCGTATACAACGTCGCCTTGATATTATAATTTTTATCCGCTAAAATTTCAAGCGACACATCTCCCATACCATCAACGCCCGCGACAGTAAGTGAACTGTTACCAAACTCATCGGTAGGCGTCCCCAGTGTAGTTGAAAACCGCGAATTAAACATTACGTCTATATCAGGATTTTTGCTACTCCAATCATGAGTCCTGTATAAACATGTAAAGTACTCCTCAAAAATGCTCGCGAATATCCCAGTTAAATTTTTATTTCCAGTATACACACTGGTAGTCCCGTCACCCGAAGTTTCTGGAGTCTTATCTTCATTCACCGCCATAAAATTCGCCGTAAAAGTCGACCCCAAAATCTCATCCCTCACCACTCTCGCGGCGGAGGCCACGGACAGGTAGTCCTGCTGTTCCGCCTCCATGTGGGTATATCTCCCCGAGTTCGCCGCCGCCGCCGTCAGCGCCGCCGTCCCCGCCAGGATACAGAGCATGAACACCAACAGCGCGAACAACATCGACGCGCCCTTCCTGCTCCTCATCTTTTCCCCCACGCGTCTCATCCGCGTCACCTCCAATAATATTTCCATATTCCCGCGTCCCAAGCCCCTCCCTTTGGGAGGGGTGGCGTAGGGGCCGATGCCCACATCGGCCCGTTTGCGATGGCCGGGGTGGGGCGTCTTTGGTCGTCTTTGATTCGGCCCACCCCCTGCCCCCTCCCAGCGGGAGGGGCATCCCTCTCGGGCGGGTTTAGAACCCGCCCCTACAAGGGGTTTACGGTCTTTCCCAAATCCAAATTCTTCTCCGTAGGGGAGGGTTCCAAACCCTCCCTATTCCAATGCGGCGTAGCCGTAACCTCATTCCCCCAGGCTCCCTGTTTTAATAGGGAGCTGTCGCCCGCAGGCGACTGAGGGTCCCTACCCCCGCGGGGGATTGAACCCTCAGTCAGGCTTTCGCCTGCCAGCTCCCTTCCCGCTTCGCGGCAAGGGCGCCAAAGAGGTAAACGATTTTAATTAGCGGCTCCGCCGCAACCTCATTCCCCTCAGCCTCCCTTTCGCAGAAAGGGGGGTGTCACTGCAGTGACAGGGGGTTCCTACCCCCGCCGGGGGGTTCCGTCCCCCGTCTCTCACTCTTCGACCAGCCTGAATTTCTCCGGCAGTATCGCCGGCTCGAAGGACGGCCCGGGGATTCCGGGGCTACCGGACCCCGGCGTGCTTTCCGGCCAGTCGCCGTAGTGGACGTAGGCGCCGTAGCTACCGTCCTCGTTGACCTCACGTATCACTTCGGGGTATGGATAGGAGTTGTCAGTAGCACCCGGATTAGTGGTGTTCTTGCCGTAGGTTTTTATTGCCGTGCCGATGTCGGTGCCGGATATGCAATTCTTAAGGTCAGACAGGTTGGATTTAGAAATGGCACCGTTTTCATTTACATTAGTCTTACCAGTCAGGCCGCCGGACCAGTAGTAACAGTTCGTCTTGTTTTGCCATTGTGAACCAGCAGTATCGCAGTCGAAAGCATAGTAGTAGCTATTAGCGTTTGCGTTGGTCATATCCATGTATGAATAAACATTCGTGTAGTTACAAATACAAGCGGCAACGCCAGTTGGGGTATTTGTTTGACCAACGATGCCTCCTACGCATTCAACGCCTGTACTACTATTCGTTGCGATTGAGCCTCCCACATAACATTTTTTAACTGTAAAGTTGGAGCCTTTATCAATATATCCAACAAACCCGCCAATATAATTGGGGCCTTGGCCAGTCAAGTTGGCAACAACAGAGCAGTTTTCAATGACCAGTTCTCCTTGGTCATGTTTCCCTACCAATCCTCCAACATTATTATCAGGATCTCCATTTGCTTGTATTTTATATCCAGCGACCGCACAGTTTTTAATGGTGTTTGTACCGGTGCTTGACGTGTTAGGCCATTTTGTAGAACCCGCGATGCCCCCATAACCAGAACCAGCCCCGTTGCTGACAATAGTCGCATTACCGCTGGGTGAATACAGGACCAAATTTTCAATGGTCGCGCCGCAGATGCGGTTAAACAATCCGGGCCCATTGATCGACAGCTCCAAGATGCGGTGGCCGCCGCCGTTGTAGTGGCCGGCGAAGTAGTCGCAGGCAGTGTAGGTGATATAGCCACCCCCGTAGATGTCGTGGGTCTGACGGAAGTAGGACGCGTTCGGGGAGGTTGACGTTCCCTCCACGTTGTCCAACTGCGACACGTTACGGATTTGGTAGGGGTTGCCAGTCTGGCCCATGGTGCTGGACGCGCCCACCTGAATGGCCGCGCCGAAGCCGAGGTTGAGGTAGTAGTTTTGCGTGACACCCATTATCTTGCTTGCGGTGGAACAGGCTTTATCCTCGGTGCCGCCGGCAAGCATGGTCACAGCAGAATCAGTGCGGCAGAACAAATCGGCGAATTTCTTCCCTTCATCGTCTTTGCCAGTGGCGGTACCTACTTCTGTGTTAGAGGCATCTTTGGGCGTATCAAGCTTATCGGCGTTCGATTTTGCATACAGGCCGTAGCCCCATTCCTCGTTGCTGGTGGCGTTGGCGTTCATCGAGGCGTTCACATCGTGGTGCGTCTTGCACAGGGTGTCCAGGGTCACCTCCTGATTGTTGAGGTAGCCTTTGGCGTAGAAGTTGTATTCCGTGCCCTC
The DNA here is from genome assembly GCA_947627085.1 of uncultured Oscillospiraceae bacterium. Taxonomy (GTDB): domain Bacteria; phylum Bacillota; class Clostridia; order Oscillospirales; family Oscillospiraceae; genus RUG626. The sequence goes on along the minus strand of CANQUO010000003.1, from coordinate 11,373 downwards.
CTGCTCCCAGTAGAACACGGCCTCTTGGAGTTCGGGCCAGTCACCGTGGTGCTCGGCGCCGGAGGCGGTCAGATAGGGGTAAGAGGCGCCAAGGGTGCTGTCGTACTTGGATGCCGTGGCGCCGGCAACGCCGTTCGTCACAGCCAGAATATCGGCGAGGTTGACGGCGTAGGGGGTGGTGAGATAGGTGTGCTCGTCGCACGGGTCAATCTCATTGCCGCTGGAATTAAACGCGACGCCGGTACTGTAGACGGTTGCGCCGGTGGAGACCTCAACATAAGCTGCTCCCGTTATATCACCGATGAGAAGTCCGGGAATTTTGCTACCCGAAGTAATGCCAACAGAGCAAGTGCTGTAGTCAATATCAGTGAAAGTAACTTTATGGGGAACCGGAGGTACCGGAGGAGGACCAGAAGAACCATTATCTCCCGTGATACAGCCGATTAATCCGCCGATCTGCTCTTCCCCAGACACATTGACTGAACCAAAAGCATATGAACCACCTTCGACGTGACCGCCGCTATAGCAATTGATGAGTTCTGTGTCATTACTGCTCGCGGCGAGGTTACCGATTAGCCCGCCAATCTTCTCTTTCCCAGACACATTGACAGAAGCAAAGCAACCCGTCAACGTGGCTCCGGCAGTAGAATTGAGATTGCCGATTAATCCGCCTACGCGGTCATCTGATCCGGATACTTTAAATGTGCCGTAGGCATCTGAAATGCCGGCGGGCGCGTTTGCACTGTCTACATAGACGCCGCAGTTTGTGAGTGTATCCCCTTGGAAACGTCCGGCCAGTGCGCCTACATATTTATCATTGTTTGTGCTTTCGACACTTACATTCACAAGACGGATGTTGCTCATGCTACCTCTCGACCGTCCAAACAGGCCAGTCCCGTCCCCGGTAGTCCCGTCGCCGATGTAGAGATTGCGGATAAGGAAATTGTTGCCATTGTAGGTACCATCAATGCCCAGTGAGGCCGGGGTCTGTTTTGGCAAGCCCGTCTTGCCAGCATTCAAATCCGGGCCCGTATATTTGTCGTAATCGATATCCAACAACTGGACATAATTACGTTTTTGGGCGGCTTTTTGTGAAGCGGTGCCGTCGTTATACTGGGCCCCAGTCGCCGCCGCCAAGTTGGCAAGCTGGCGGGCGGTGCGGATCACGACTTGGCCGTTAAAGTTGCCGGACAATGCACTACCGGCACCCACCGCGTCATCCTTGGCTTGTGGCGTGGTGGGCTTGGTGGGGGTTGTACTCGCCGGAATGACCTCGCACGCAAAGAACGGGTTAAAGTAGTATTCCGTCGTGCCCACGGTGATGGTGTGGTAATAATCGTTGTCTATCTTAACGCCGTCTGTGGTGTCAAGAAGTTTATCGATTCTGTAAAGGTCATATGTCTCTCCGTTATAAGTGTACGTCGCGATTTTTGTAAAATCGTTGTAGGTATGGGTAGTAGTCGTTGCTGGGGACGTGGTGCTGTCGACACTGACCACCGTCACACTTGCCGGGGCGGTCGAGGTGCCTCCTACCTGCACCACCGGTATGCAGTACCCGTCATCCGCTACCAGCGTGCCACTTGCACCATTAAGCTCATGCACCGATGCGATTGGGGTCGCCGGGTCGGGCGAGATGTAGCCCCAAAGTTTGTAGTCAATGCCACCGCCGGTGAGCGGGTACCCCTCATAGTAGCACAACGACTGCGCGGCGGGCTCGTCGGGAGGCCAGGAGCCGTAGTGGACGCGCTCGCCGTTCGCCGTGACTACCGGCGTGAACGGGTAGACCACGGTGCTCTCCGTAAGACCACTCTCAAATCTTTCATCGTTGCTCTTCAAAGTATCCGTATCCGGTATGTAGGTCTGCTGAGCTTCGCTGCCCGCCGGCGCTTTCAGGTCGGCAAGGGGCACGGCGGTGACACCAGTAATACTAGTTACCGACTTGTCTTTTAGACCGTTTTGCCAGTATTTGGCCGTGCTATCAGTCTCGACCGTACCCGGTCCGATGCCGTAGAATTGGGGTGAACCGGTGACATCTTTCATATTCACGTAGGAGTAGACGTTGCCCTTGTAGGTGACATTACCGTTTTGATAGTCTCCGTTCCCAGCTATGTTGCTCCCCACGAGACCACCGGCACTACCGGCAGCACTTTTGATACTGTCTCCCGCGTAGCTGTCGATAATCTTCAACTCGCTCGCCGTCGCAGTTTGTCCCAGCGTGTCAGAAAGCCCCACAAGACCACCAACGCGATTACCAGAGAGCGTATTTACAGCCGCACAGTTCTCGATGACAAGCTCACCTGAGAGGTGATGTCCCACAAGACCGCCAACGTGGCTCCCGTTCCCGTTAATTGTATATCCGGCGACAATGCAATTTGTTATTGTGGAGTTCCCATTACTACTCGCAGTCTGCCATGCAATGCCGCCCACGGAAGAACCACTATAGTTTTCAATCGTTTCTGTATTCGTCGGCGAATAGAGTATCACATTCTCGACTGTCGCGTTCTTGAGGCTACGGAACAACCCACCGTTCCCGATTTTGAGGTCCAGTATTCGGTAAAATCCTCCGTTATAATTGCCGGAGAACGTTCCGATACCTTTGTAGACGCCATACCCCGTCCCATCGACATCATGGGTTTGCTTGAAGTAGTTAGTTGTACTATCGCTGTCGCCACCCATGTTGTCCAGCTGTTGCGCCGTTCTGATCTGGTAGGGGAAATCGCCAGTGGTGAGATTCCTTTTCTTGCCCATATGGGTGGCCTCGGTGGGCGTGCCAGTGCCGGTGTCCTTCGTCACGTCGATCGCGGCGGCGAAGCCGAGATTCATTTCAATGTAGCCGACTTTGGTCTTGATAGCATTGAAATCGTCCTTCTCCGCGCCTTCGAGCAGAATCACGTTGCTTGTGTCACCGAGAAGGGCATTGACATCATCAAACGCCGCGTCAAAACCCGGTTTGGTACTGTTGCTATACTTTGCTTTATCTTTTGCAAAATCAGTAAGCTTCGTAATAATATTGCTACTAACAGTCGTGTCTGTTACTTTGTTTACATCCGTCGGTACCTTAGTCGGGTCGATCCCTATCAACCCGTAGCCCCAATCGTCGATATGCTGACCCGCTTTTCCGTCAAGGAGGTGGTGATCCGGGCAGAGATCGCTGGCAATGTACTGAGTAGTACCGTCGTCCAGAAGAAGGTAGATATGATAAACCGAGTTCTCCTCCTCCCAATAGAACGACGTGGCGTAGCTGTTTTCCAGCCAGTCGCCGTAATGGGGCATGGGGAGCTTTTCGCCGCCCACAGCGGTAATACTGCTGGCCAGCATGGGATAGGGATACGGATCGGTAAGCTCGATGCCGTCGATTATATTGTACGGCACCGTCAACCCCTGGGGATTGACCTTCGTGCCGGTGGGTGCAGGTACATACCAACCGTTGGTACCGTCAAACGGAGCAGTGCCGATCATACCCTTAAGCGCCGACATGCTTACGCCTTTGCCGGAAGTAGCATCGTAAGTCACGCCGGTTTGTTTGACGTAGTAATTGGACCCTGTTGTTGGGTCTCCGTTGAACGTGCCGTAAATCGTACCGAGGTCCGTAACATCGGCCGCTTTCGCATACTTCGCCGCCGCATAGCAGTTAGATTTTGTCCCAGCAGGTAAAGTCCTATTATAGTTAAACAACCCCGCTCCGGTAAAACTACCCCCGGCGTTCATTATCTCACCCGCGGCGTAGCTGTTATTAATTTCTACGGTAGGAGTAGAAGTCGAACTGTCAACAAGGCCAACCAGTCCGGCGCAATTGCCCGTACCGAACACGAAGCCCGCGGCATAAGAGGTCCCTATATTCACATTCCCTTCAACTTTGCCCACAAGGCCGCCCGCGTTTGATGACCCGCAGACAATTGCAGAAGCGGAGGAATCGACAATAGCGACAGCACCACCTGCATGCCCAGCAAGTCCACCGGATGCACCATCACCACTCATTGACCCGATGTAGGGCTTATCATTAAGCAATCCCATATCACTCGTGGTCATTGAATCCAGAGTGGTGGTTTCGAGCAATTCTTTCACGCCATTGGGGTCCTTCGTGGAATCATAACTATTATATACACTGCAATTATCAACAGTAAAATTAGTAGTGGCTCCCGCAAGAGCGCCGACAGCACCCCCACTATATGTGCTCACGACACGCGGATTGACAAGCGTCAATTTTTCAAATTTGAAGCCACCGCCGACAAAGAGAAACAGGCCTGCATCTGTCGTGGAGGTATTGATATCCAGATTCCGAATCTCATGCCCACCACCGTTATACGACGTCAAATCATCATTCTCGATGGGCTTGAACGTCTCGCCGCCGCTGTATGTACCAGACCCGGGATACATGCTGGCCCAGTGGTGAATCGCGTCGCTCGCGTCCTTCTGATAGAAATTTATGTCCCTCGTCTGCTCGGCCTTGGTGATGCTACTCGTCACCCCGGAGGTAGCAGTATCCAAATTCTGCAAATGCCGGCCGTAGGCGATCTTGGCGGTGTGGGTAGCCTCATCCACGTCGGCGAACAGGCTGTTAGTATGGACCGTCGCGGACTGGGAGAGGAGACGCTTTTCAGTCCCGTCAGATAATGTAATTGTATCAGTATAACGCACATCGACTTCAACAGTTATGTCACTGCCAGGAACAGCAACATCTTTAAGTGTTCCGGTAGGGCTAGCCTCCGTAGTGTCGTTATAAAACTTCCAATCTTTGAACTGATTGCGCACGGTCCACCCACCAGACCAACCGCTACCAGTGGTATCATCCACTGGTGTATTAGTTGGTGTCACGGGCGGCGTCAGCGTATCCAACACGACCTTGCCGACACGCGCGGTTTTATTAGTGGGATCATCTATATCCTTCAAAGCCGCGCCTTTAACTATCAGTTTATCATTAACAAGAACATCGACCACGATTTTTGAATCGTCAAAACTACTCCCAACAACACCACTATCTATCGTCGGTATCCTTATGTCAAGTCTCAGCTCCTCGGCGTTAATGACGTTGAGCTCCGGAATCGGCATCTGTCCGACTGCTAGACGGTCGATATTCGGGCCGCCATAGTAGCCGACCACATTCTCTAACTGAAAGTCCCTAGTCGGAGTTGTACCAATGTTATCATTTGTATATGCAAAGTCGCTGTCATTCTCCCAGTACCACACAGCATAGACCGCCCCCGTTCTCGGGTCGATCTCCACCACATAGTGGTTATCGTGGAGCTGGGATTCGATGGAGCCACCCGGGACAAGGGTTTCGAGGGGATCGGTGGCAGGGGGAGTGACAGCCGTGGAAGCCTTCACGGGAATCAACTTAAATTTATTCCCGTCTTTTTCCACCTCTATCTGTGTGCCAAGGGTCTTGAGGTCCTGGCCCGCGCTTGACATCGCCGTCAGGCGGCTTTGGGCGGCCATGAAGATGGTCTTTGCGTCGTCGTCAAGGCCCGTGATCTTCAGTTGACGGTAGTATGCCAGGACATTCGGCACGGCTACTGCCAGCAAAATGGCAATAATGGCCACAACGGTGAGCGTTTCCGCCAGCGTGAAGCCCTTTCTCCTCTTCTTTTTGTTAAAAAACATAAAGATCACCTCAACGAAAATCACATAAAATCACAGCGCGGCCAAAAACCGCATGGTTTACATAATTTTTTCGGTTTACATAACCCGATTTGTTTACATAATCGGCAAGAATTTCTCCACTCCCGGAGGGGCAAGATTTTAACACATTCTGGAATCAGCACCGATGGGCCGACGAAAAGTCGACCCTTTTTCTGGAAGAAAAGCTCCCAATTATTTACTTTTCAAATCCGTCTCGGTGCGGTTCACATAACGTGGTTTGTTAACATAACGTGTCAAGTTTACGTAACTTTTCATGGTATGTTTACATAAGTTTTTGCTAAAATCAGTCAACTACCTTCTCGTAGAAGGTGATATCGCCGGACACCCGGAGGCCGGAATTCTCCACATTGCTCTTCTCCTGGCCCTGAGAGGCCACGGGGCTGAAGGACAGGGAGTTCATAAGGCACCGGTACCCCGTGCCCGTGAGGGCGGAGAGTATCTGGCGGGCGTGGTCGTAGCTGTCGGCGTTGAAGCTGAAGCGCACGGTCCGCTCGGCCACGTTGTTGTCGTTGATCTTCACCTCGTCGAAGCTCAGGTTCTGCTGAGTGCCGGCGAAAATGACGTTGAACATGTTCATCAGGGTCTGGATATTGTCATACTCGGGCATGACGGTGATCTGGTCCTCGGGCATGGCGAAAATCTCGTCGAGCTCGCTCTTCATATCATTATAGAGCCCAAGGCGCGTGTTTGCTATATCCGTCTGGAAGAGCACCTCGTCGGTCTCCTCGTCGATCTCCTCAAGGCGCGAGGTTATGGGATAATGGACCAGGTAAAAATACAGTCCCGCCAGGAGTATGAGCACAAGAAAGAGCATAAGTAGCTTTTCCCTGCGTGAAAAACTGCGGTTTATGAAGCTGTTCATTTGCTCTCCTCCTCCCCGATGGTCGTGGCGTCCACCAATGTCACCGACATGCTGGCGGTGCCCAGCATGGTCTCCCTGTCGTCGCTGGCGTTAAAGACCCGGACGGACTCCACCAGAGGCTCGGCCTCCAACGTGGCGATGAGCTGGCTTATCTGGCTCAGATTGAGCTCCGTCACCGAAAGGCTTATGGTCTTGCCCGACACGGACAGGGACTGGACCTCGCACACCGGGAACACGTCCCGCTTCATAAGGTCCATCACGTCCAGGCGGCTGACCATGGTCTTGTCAAAGCCCTCGTAGGAGTACATATTGTACTGCTTCTGGACCTCGTCATAGTCGGCGTACTGTCCCCTGATGGACTCAAGCTCCGCCTGCTGACCGGCCAGCGTCCGCTCCGCCTCGTCGAGGCGCGCGAATCTGTCGACCACGGCGAACTTCGCGAACACTGCCGCAAGCAGTATCACGATCAGCGCGCCGGGTATCCACTTCTTCGGGTCCGGGTATTTCCGCTCCCGAATGGCCAGGTTCAGCGTCCGCTTCCCCGGCTCCACCTGCTTTTTCCTGGACAGGGTAAGCTTCGCCTCGTCCTTCTTCTTCTTTTCCTGAACGGCATTCGCCAAAGCCCTCGCCCCCTTACTGTATTGCCGCGCCCACGGCGGCCGCCGCCACGGATGCCTCCGCGGCTGTGCTCTCGTCCAGCTCCGGCCAGAATTCGCTCATGTCCTCCACCTCAAGGCCCATCGAGCGCCTCAAGGTGTCGGTCAGCGCCAAATTCCTCGTGCCGCCGCCGCCCAGGTGGATGTGCTCCAGGTCCTCTCCGCCCGAGTTGAAGCGGTAGAAGTTGACCGCCTTCGTGACCTCCACGGCGATGGCGTTGTAAATATCCATGCACCGGGGAAGGCGCGTACAGCCGTTGTAATCGGCCGTCAGGTACGTGGCGGCGATGTGCTCGTCCACGCCGAAGTGGTCCGCCACAGCCGCGACCAGCGCCGCGCAACCGAAGTCCATCATCCGGACGCTCTCAAACCTGTCCCCGGTGAACATATAGAGCTTCATCGCCCCATAGCCCAGGTCAAGTACGCAGTGCCCGTGGCCGGTGTCCCCGCCGGCACGCAGGAGGTTTATGTACGCCAGCTCCTCCGGCGCCAATGTCACCAGCTTCATCCCGGCCTTCCGGAACATCTCCATCAGGTCCGCCACCAGCGTCTTTTTCACCGCCGCCGCCATCAGGTCCAGCTCCATCGGCTTGCCCTCCGCGTCCCGGGAGATATTCACCACGGAGTAGTCGTAGTAATACTCCTCCTTCTCCCCGGATATGAAATCCCGGAATTCGTAAGGCAGGTTGAATTTGAGCTGGCTCTCCGACATGTACGCCGTAGTGAACCTGCGGCAGTAACACTGCGACGCCGGCAACACAAGCGCGGCCCTCTTCGTCCGGAGCTTCTGCTCTTTTCTGAGGTCCCTCAGAAAATCGCCCATAGCCTCGTAGGACAGTATCTGCCCGTCCCTCACAAGACCCTCCGGCGCCTCGACATTCAACACCCTTCCGATCTTCCCGCCCTCCCGGACGGCAACATGAACGAACCTGGTGCCAATGTCAAATCCTATACATTTTTTGCTCATATGTGGTCACTCCTTTCGGGGGAATGCGCGATTTGATCACCCCGTTTTGGGGGGAAGGGGGTACCCCTGCGGGGGATTGAACCCTCAGTCAGGCTTTCGCCTGCCAGCTCCCTTCCCGCTTCGCGGCAAGGGAGCCAAAAAGGTAAACGATTTTAATTAGCGGCTCCGCCGCACCTTGCTCCCCTTAGCCTCCCTTTCGAAGAAAGGGGGGTGTCACCGCAGTGACAGGGGGTTCCTACTCCTCAATCGGGGGTATCAACTCTTCATTCAACCTGTATATGCTCTCGTATTTTTCCTTCTCCTTTGGGTTCTTCTTCTCGTTCCTACGTTTTAAATCACCTGTATCCATTCGCTTGCGTATCTCACGCTCTATGTAATCGCATACACCCTCAAAATTTTCGTGTACAGCGTTATTTGGCACTCTTATAACGTCTATTCCCATGTCATTCAGATGCGCGGTCCTCACCGCGTCTCTCTTTAACCCTTCATCCTCGTAATGTTGTGAGCCGTCAACCTCTATGATCAGCTTTGCGCTTGCGCAATAAAAATCCGCAATGTATTTTCCTACAACTCTTTGCTTCGTAAATCTCGCCGGGTGGTGACTTAGGTAGTCATACCAAAGATGCCTTTCCTCCGGCGTCATGTTCTTTCTCAGTTCCCTCGCCCGTCCCGTTAGTGTATCAAAGTTTCTATCGTCCAATGATGTCACCCCTGCCGCTAATTGAAATTATTTACCTCTTTGGCTCCCTTGCCGCGAAGCGGGAAGGGCGCTGGCAGGCGATAGCCTGACTGAGGGTCCAATCCCCCCAGTGGTAGGAACCCCCTGGCCCTGCGGGGCCACCCCCCTTTCTTCGAAAGGGAGGCCGGGATGGCTCAAAACAACCCCCCATACCACCCCACGACTTCCTCTCCCCACATCGCGACCGCCACCGCTCCTATCGCGATTGCCGGGCCGAAGGGGAAGGGCTTCTCCTTTGCTCTCAGGGCGAAGGCGAAGGTGAGGCCGATGAGGCATGAGAGGATCACGAGAAGCAGCGACTGCCAGGGGCCGAAGTAGAGGGCGAGGAGGGCCAGAAGTTTGATGTCTCCCCCGCCCAGGGATTCGCGCTTCGTGACCCGATCCATAATGAGCGACACGGTCAATATGATCGCGCCAAGCACCAGCGCCGTAATGATGCCGCTCACCGCCCTGCGCTTCCAATCCTCGTGGGCCGGCAAAAACGCCGCCCAGGAGATAAGCGCCATGATCATTGGCCCATTGGGGAGTATCATGGTGTCAAAATCGATGAACGCCATCAGCATCAGACACCCCGCTAATATCATAAGCTCCGCCGTATATGGGCTGAGGCCGTATTTAAGATAAATCCCCGCGAAAACCGCCGCTCCGATGAGCTCCGTAATGGGGTACCTGACCGATATGGGCTCGTGACAGCTCCTGCACCGCCCCCGAAGGGCGATCCAGCTCAGCACCGGCACCAGCTCCACAGCGCTCAGCACATGCCCGCACCTCGGGCACCGCGACCTCCCCCGGGGGTACTTCTCCCCCGTCTCGTATCGCATCGCCCAACAATTCAAAAACGACCCCATCACCGCCCCCAATATAGCGGAGATAAAGGTGAGGTAGATGGTTAAGTAGAGCATAAGGTTACCTTTCCTGGCTCCTCCTCGTAGGAGGAGCTGTCGCCCGCAGGCGACTGAGGAAGCGAGGGTCTCGACACGCTTCATTCGGGGTGCAGGCAAGGCCCTTCGGCCTCGCTTCCCCCCTACCCCCCTCCTACGAGGAGGGGGCACTATACGGTTGCGCCTCCGGCGCTGATTTCAACGCGGCGTAGCCGCTTCCTCATTCCCCTGGCTCCTCCTCGTAGGAGGAGCTGTCGCCCGCAGGCGACTGAGGAAGCGAGGCCAACAGCCTCCGCCGCACCCTTTTACATCGCCGCGCCCTGATACATGCTGAACATCGGCACATAGATGGCTATCACTATAAATCCCACGAAAATACCGAGGATAATGGTTATCATGGGCTCTATCATCCTGAGCGCCCGGTCGGAGGCGCGTTCGGCCTCCTCGGTGTAGAATTCGCCGATGGTCCGGAGGGTGTCCTCCAATGAGCCGGACTCCTCGCCGATGCGGGCCATCTCCACCAGCATGTCGGGGAGGTTCTTCACGTCCCGTATGACGTCGCCCAGGCTGTTGCCGGTCTCCAGCTTCGGCACGCATTTTTCCATGTCCACGCCCACGCTCCGCTGGTCAAGCACCCGGGAGACTATGTCGATGACTCTCGTTATCGGAAGGCCGGCGCCCAGCAGAGTGGATATGGTGTTGGCCACCTGGGCCGCCGTGTTCATGGTCGCTATGCGCCCGATTATGGGTATCTTAAAGCGGAGCTTGGAGAGGTTTATCTTCCCCTTCTCCGTCCGGCTGTAAGCGAAAAGGCCGATGCCCGCGGCGGCGATTATCGCCACCAGGAGCGCCCAGTAGTTGGAGAAGAAGTGGGATATGGCTATGAGCGCCCGGGTGGCCCATGGCAGCTCCGTGCCCATGTTCTCGAACATCTGTATCATGGTGGGCACCAGCACCACCATGACTATGCCAACCACGATGAAGGCCAGGATGATGACGATGATGGGGTACGTCAGGGCCGACTTGACCTTCTGGCGTATCTTGTGCGCCCGGTCATAGTACGCCTTCAGCGTGTCGAAGGACTGCTCCAATGTACCGGACTCCTCGCCGGCCCGGACGGACTCGATGAACACCGCCGGTATCTTCTTGCCGTTCTTCTCCAGCGACCGGCTCAGCGAGTACCCCGCCGCCACGTCGGCGGCGCAGGCCGTCAATATCCGGCGCATGAGCCTATCCGAGCACTGGTTGGCTATGAGCTCCACCACCCTCGACATGGGCAGTCCGGCCTTTATCATAATGGAGAACTGGCTGGCGACAAGTGACAGCGTCTTGTCCTCCACCCACAGCGGCTCATTTATGTCGATGTTGAATTTCCTCTTCTGCTTCACCGGCAGAAGGTCCTCCACCACCGCGTAATTCCGCCTGAGCTCCTCCACCGCCTCGAACTCGTCGTATGCCTCCAGCACCCCCGAAACCACCGACCCATCCGAAGCCTGCGCGCGGTATTTGAATGTCTGCATATGTTTCCCTCCTTAGAGGTTGCGCCTCCGGCGCGTAATTTTAATTCGCGGCTTCGCCGCACCTTGTTCCCCTTAGCCTCCCTTTCGAAGAAAGGGGGGTGGCCCCGC
>CANQUO010000002.1 GCA_947627085.1 uncultured Oscillospiraceae bacterium | reverse complement strand
CGTCTCCCTTTGGGGCTCGGTCTCCCGCTGAGGTTCCGTTTCCCGTTGGGGTTCCGTCTCCCGTTGGGGCTCCGTCTCCCTTTGGGGCTCGGTCTCCCGCTGAGGTTCCGTTTCCCGTTGGGGTTCCGTCTCCCGCTGGGGGTCCGTCTCCTGCTGGGGCTCCGTCTCCTGCCCGGGGTCCGTCTCCTGCTGGGGCTCCGTCTCCCGCTGGGGCTCGGTTTCCTGTTGAGGTTCCGTCTCCCCCACGGGTTCCGACTCCGGCGGTGGCTCCGGGCCGGTCATACTGACATTACCGGACTTCACGAAGGACACGGTCCACAGCGTGAATTTAAGCTCGTAGTAGACCGTGTGGCGGCCCGGACCCTCGACCGACGGCGGCTCGTCGAGCGTGATATCGTCCGGATCAAGGCCGAAGCGGGCCTCCATGGTCACGTCCTCCCCCAGGTGGGGCGTCACCGTGAGGGTATGGGCTGCGCCGTCGGGACCATACTCAAGGCCCTCAAACTCCGCCCACGCCTCCTCATATTCCACAAACTCCTTCCCGCAGTCGACACAGACCTCGGCGAACCGAAACCGGTCGTTCTCGGGCTCCGCGGTGATCACAAGCTCCAAATGTGAATGGTCGTCGACCCGGGCCTGAGAGGAGGTCATCAGGAGTACGGGCAATACGCACAGTGTAAGCGCCAGGGACCTGTGCATGTTCTTAAACAAATTTGGCACCTCCAAAACCCGGAGAGTCCGGAGGCGAGGAACATCCGCAGAACATAATATGCTCCCCATCGCCGTGGCGGCACCGGGGAACTCTATTGACAAACGCGTAAAAATAGATTAGAATATTATCAATAATAATTCTCATTAAGAGAATAAAACGAAAGGAGCTTTCAAAATGGCAAATAAATACGCGGGCACCCAGACCGAAAAAAATCTTGAGACCGCCTTCGCCGGCGAGTCCCAGGCCAGGAACAAGTACACATACTTCGCCTCCGTTGCGAAGAAGGAGGGCTACGAGCAGATAAGCGCCCTGTTCCTCAAGACCGCCGACAACGAAAAGGAGCACGCCAAGCTCTGGCTGAAGGAGCTCCAGGGCATCGGCACCACCGCCGAGAACCTGGCCGCCGCCGCTGACGGCGAGAACTACGAGTGGACCGACATGTACGACGGCTTCGCCAAGACCGCCGATGAGGAGGGCTTCCCCGAGCTTGCCGCCCGCTTCCGCCTGGTGGCCGAGATCGAGCGCCACCACGAGGAGCGCTACCGCGCCCTTTTGAAGAACGTGGAGACCGCCCAGGTCTTTGAGAAGAGCGAGGTCAAGGTCTGGGAGTGCCGCAACTGCGGCCACATCGTCGTCGGCACCAAGGCCCCCGACGTCTGCCCCACCTGCAACCACCCCCGCAGCTTCTTCGAAGTCCACGCGGAGAACTATTGATCTTGCCCCCCAACACGCAAACACCTCCCACCCAGGGAGGTGTTTTTGCTTCCAACCCACCGCCAGCCCATTTTCCCGGAAAGGCAATGTCTCCGCCACCTTTTTTGGAAAAGGGTTGCGCCGGCGTCTCTCCCCCCCTTTTTTTTGGAAAAGGGGGGCAGGGGGGATTAGAGCCCCCGTCCCCCGTCTTAATAAGATAAAGCGACGGCGAACAAGCTCGAATCCCCCGGCCCTGCGGGGCCACCCCCCTTTCCGAAAGGGGAGTAGGGGAACAAGGTAGCGCCTACGGCGCGTATTGAAATAGGGGAGGGTTTGGAACCCTCCCCTACGGCGTTTATGGGAAGTTTTCCGTCCACCTCGTAGGGGCGGGTCCCAGACCCGCCCTCCGCTCCTATTCCGCATCAGCCAAAATTTTCTGAGGGAAGAGATTGGAAGAGGAACCGTCAGGGTTACTCTTCCGCTTCAATGGTCTCCTTCCGCGCAAAAAAAGCACCCCTCCTGGGGTGCTTTTTTTGGCGCGGAAGGAGGGATTTGAACCCTCGCACGCGGTTTAGACGTCTACTCCCTTAGCAGGGGAGCCCCTTCGGCCACTTGGGTACTTCCGCAGATATTTGATTTTGTTTGCCGGGATGAGTATTTTATCACTTTCTCCCCCACAAATGCCCGAGCTTCGGGGACTTGTGGCGGAGAGAGTGGGATTCGAACCCACGGACGGTTGCCCGCCGACGGTTTTCAAGACCGCTCCGTTATGACCGCTTCGGTATCTCTCCAAACCGATGCCATGATATATTAGCACATATTTTGCCCCTTGTCAATGGTCGATTTTCATCGGTTTCACTTTTTTAATGGGCGCATCTTTCCTTGACTAACATGGTGGCACGGTAGTATAATACTACAAATACTCAAAACCGGGGTGAAAGCATGGTTTTTTCCGGGGAACAAGGTACGAAAAGGGATAATATCGCGGACAATACATGTACTGTTCCCGATGTGAGAAGGCGTCTGAGGGGACTTTTTGAGCAGTGGGGCTACACCCGCTACCGGATGGGGAAATTCGAGGAGTACGACATGTACGCCAAGAACAGAAATTTTGTGGCCGGAGGGGCCATACTGACCTTCACCGACACCGACGGGCGGCTCATGGCGCTAAAGCCCGACGTGACCATGTCGATAGTCAAAAACACACTGCCCTCCGAGGCCCTTCACAAGCTATATTATTTTGAGAGCGTCTACCGCGCCGAGGACCCGGCCTCCGGCTTCGGGGAGATACCCCAGGCGGGAGTGGAGTGCATCGGCGAGCTTGACCTTTCCAGCGTCTGCGAGGTCATAGCCCTGGCCGCCGGGAGCCTTGAGGCCATGTCTGAGAGGTATATTCTGGATATATCCCACATGGGCGTGCTGTCGGGAATTCTGGAGGACGCCGGCGTGGACGGGGACCGTAAGGAGGAGCTTTTGCTGCTGGCCGAGGGAAAAAATTCCCACGAGGCCCGGGCTGTGGCGAAAAAGGCCGGGATGAGGGATGAGGATTTTGAGCTTTTCGACAGGCTCATACATCTTCGCGCCCGTCTCAACGACGCCGTTGAGACGCTGGAGGGGCTGAGGCTCGGGGAGAAGGCCTCCGAGGCGGTAGGGGAGCTTCACGCCATCGCCGGGGCCCTTGGAAAGCGTGAAAACATTTACCTCGACCTGTCTTTGCGCTCCGACGCCAGATACTACACCGGCCTTGTGATGAAGGGCTACATACCGGGCCTTGCGAAGGCCGTGCTCTCCGGGGGCCGGTACGACGGACTTGTCCGGCGGCTCCACCGGGAGGAGGGGGCCGTTGGCTTCGCGGTATATCTGGGACTTTTGGAGGACGCACACGCGGACGCGGAGAGTGTGGACGTGCTGGTGATTTGCGAAAACGCTGACGCGGGAGCGCTCTTTGACTATGTAAGCGCCCTTCGAAAGCAGGGACTTTCTGCCCGGGTGGACAGGGCCGCGCCGGGGGGGCTTGAGGATAAGAGGCTCGTCCGCTTCACAAAGGAGGGGCCGGTAAATGGGTGAGACGCTGAACGTGGCTCTGCCAAAAGGCAGGCTGGGTGATAAGGTATATAAGCTCATGGAGTCGGCCGGCTACGGCTGTCCCGAGGTCCTGTCCGGCGGGCGAAAGCTCATCTTCGAATCCCCGGAGGGGACTGTACGGTATTTCTTCGTAAAGCCCTCGGACGTGGCCATATACGTGGAGCGCGGGGCCGCCGACGTGGGCGTCGCGGGGAAGGACATACTTTTGGAGTACTGCCCGGAGGTCTACGAGCTTCTTGACCTGGGCCTTGGCAAGTGCCGGATGTGCGTGTGCGGCGTGCCGGGAAGGCCCATGGGGGCGGGAAAGCTCCGGGTGGCCACGAAATTTTCAAAGATCGCCCGGGACTATTACGCCGGACTTGGACGGAGCGTGGATATAATCCACCTCAACGGCTCCATCGAGCTTGCGCCCATACTGGGCCTTTCGGACGTGATAGTGGATATCGTGGAGACCGGGGCCACACTTCGGGAAAACGGGCTGGGGGTTTTAAGCGAGGTCTGCCCCATATCCGCGCGGCTCATCGCCAACAAGGTGAGCTATAAATTTAAATATGAGGAGCTTACGGAGCTGGTTCGGCGGCTCCGGGGAGCTTTGGAGGCGTGAAAATGATAAAGCTTACGGTAATGGGCGAGACGCCCGAGGAGGAGATATTCAAAAGGGCCGAGGAGACCTACGATGTCTCCGGCGTTGTGGCGGACATTATTAAAAATGTCCGGGAGCGCGGGGACGCGGCGCTCTTGGAGTACTGCGACAAATTTGACGGCGGCGCGCCGGAGAGCCTTGAGGTGACGAGCGCTGAGTTTGACGAAGCTCTGGCCCAATTGGAGCCGGAGCTTGTGGAGGTCTTGAAGAGGGCGGAGGAGAATATCCGTATTTTCCACGAAAAACAGCTCCGGGAGGGCTTTGAGATATCACCCCGAGAGGGCGTGAGGCTGGGCCAGCGGGTCCACCCATTGGAAAAGGTGGGGCTCTACGTCCCCTCCGGCACGGCGGCGCTCCCCTCCAGCGTCCTCATGAGCGCGGTGCCCGCGAAGATAGCCGGTTGCCGTGAGATAGTCATGGTCACCCCCGCCAGAGCCGGAGTCGTGGCCCCTCAGATACTGGCGGCGGCGAAGATCGCCGGGGTGGACAGGGTATTCAAGATCGGCGGGGCCCAGGCCGTGGCGGCCCTGGCCTACGGCACCGAGACGGTGCCGAGGGTGGATAAAATAGTGGGCCCGGGCAACGCCTTTGTGGCCGAGGCCAAGAGGCAGGTATTCGGCAAGGTGGCCATCGACATGATAGCCGGTCCCAGCGACATACTTGTGATGGCCGACAGCTCCGCCGACCCGGAGCTTGTGGCCGCCGATATGCTCAGTCAGGCAGAGCACGACAAAAACGCCACAGCCGTACTTGTCACGGACTGCGAGGAGCTGGCGAAAAAGGTCCGGGAGGAGATAGAGGTACAGTTAGATAAGCTCCCGAGGCGCGATATCGCCAGGGCGTCTATTGAAAATAACGGAAGGATAATAATAGCTCACGACCTTGAGGAGGCCGTCCGGGCCGCCAACCGGGTGGCCCCGGAGCACATGGAGATATATACGCGGGACCCCGAACGCTGGCTTGATAAGGTGGTGAACGCCGGCTCGGTGTTCCTGGGCTCCGCCACTCCCGAGCCCGTGGGGGACTATTACGCCGGGTGCAACCACACCCTGCCCACCGGCGGCACGGCCCGGTTCTCCTCGCCACTCTCGGTGGACGATTTTGTGAAGAAATCCCAGTATATGCGCTACGAGCCCGAGGCATTACTGCGCGAGGGCGCGGACATAGCCCTCTTTGCCCACAGCGAGGGCCTTGACGCCCACGCCGCCAGCGTGGAGCGCAGGCTTGAAAGGTGGGGCAAATGAGCAGCTTTCAGTCCTCCCGCTTCGCGGGACTTACGGCCTACGTCCCCGGGGAACAGCCAAGGGACCGGCGGTATATCAAGCTCAACACCAACGAATCCCCCTACCCGCCCTCGGAAAGCGTGCTCCGGGCGGCGGCGGAGGCGGCGAAGGGCCTCAACCTCTACTGCGACCCCACGGCCCTGGGGCTCCGTATGGCCGCGGCGGAGGTATACGGCGTGACGCCGGAGATGGTCCTGCCGGTGAACGGCTCAGATGAGATTCTCAACTTCGCCTTTATGGCCTTCTGCGACAGGGGAACGCCGGTGGCCTACCCGGAGACGAGCTACGGCTTTTACCCGGTGCTGGCGGACCTTCACGGGATAATTAAGCGGGAAATACCCCTGAAAAACGACTTTTCCGTTGATTTTCACGACTATCTGGGCCTTGGGTGCACCGTGGTCATAGCAAACCCTAACGCCCCCACGGGCATCGCCCTTGGCCTTGATGAGGTGGAGAGGATCGTGGCCGCCAACCCCGGCAACGTGGTCGTCATAGACGAGGCCTACGTGGATTTCGGGGCGGAGAGCGCGATTTCGCTCACGAAAAAATATGAAAATCTCCTTGTCACCAGGACCTTCTCAAAATCCCACTCCCTGGCGGGGGCGAGGCTGGGCTTCGGCATCGGGGATAAGGGGCTCATCGCGGACCTCACGGCAATAAAGGACTCAACTAACCCCTATAACGTCAACGCCATGACGCAGGCCGCCGGTATCGCGGCCTTCAAAGACAACGGCTATTACATGGAAAACTGCCGCCGGGTGGCGCGGACACGGGAGGATACGGCGGAGAGCTTACGGGCCCTGGGCTTTGAGGCCACGCCCTCAAAAGCGAATTTCCTCTTTGTGAGGCACCCGGAAATCTCCGGCGGGGAGCTCTACGAAAAGCTCCGGGGAAAGGGCATACTTGTCAGGCACTTCTCAAAGGAGTCAATAGCCGGTTATAACCGTATAACCGTTGGAGCGCCCGAGGAGATGGAGGCGCTTATACGGGCGACCCGGGATATACTGTCGGGCGCGGGAGGTAACAGCAATGCGAAAAAGTGAAATAAAGCGCCGCACCGCCGAGACGGAGGTCGACCTGCTCCTCAACCTGGACGGCACGGGCAAAAACGACATAGCCACGGGCGTGGGGTTTTTGGACCACATGCTGACGCTTTTCAGCGTCCACTCCCGCTTCGACCTTGCCGTCAGGTGCAAGGGGGACACCGCCGTCGACGACCACCACAGCGTGGAGGACATCGGCATCTGCTTGGGGCAGGCATTAAAAAAGGCCCTTGGCGACAGGGCGGGGATATGCCGTTACCGCGACGTGACGATCCCCATGGACGAGGCGCTCATATTGGCGGCGGTGGACATCTCCGGAAGGGGCTATCTGGGCTTTGACCTTCCGGTACCAACGGAGAAGATAGGCGCCTTCGATACCCAGCTTGTGGAGGAATTTTTCATGGCCCTGACCCGGGAGGCGGGGATTACGCTCCACATAAGGGAGCTTGCGGGGCGCAACTCCCACCACATCGTTGAGGGGGCCTTCAAGGCCGTGGCCCGGGCCCTCCGGGGGGCCACAAGGGTGGACCCGGAGCTTTCGGGAGCCGTTTTGAGCTCGAAGGGCGTGCTATGACCGGGATAATCGACTACGGAGTGGGGAACCTCTTTTCCCTGCGCTCCTCACTTGCCATGATAGGCGAGGACTGCGCCGTCACCGGCGCGCCGGAGGAGCTTTCGCGCTTCGACAGGCTCATTCTCCCCGGCGTGGGGGCCTTCGGGGACGCGGCGGATAAGCTTCGCGCCACGGGGCTTTTTGACGCGGTGAGGGACTACGCTGCCACGGGAAGGCCGCTAATGGGCATATGCCTCGGAATGCAGCTTCTTTTTGAAAAAAGCCTTGAGTACGGCGAGCACACGGGCCTGGGGCTCATACCGGGCAGGGTGACGCCCATTGAAAAGGATATCCGGCCGGGGCTCAAGATACCCCACATCGGCTGGAACGCCCTGAGCTTCAAAAAGAGCTCCCCCATTTTCAGGGATTTGAGGGACGGGGAGTTTGTCTACTTCGTCCATTCCTACCACGCCACGGACTGCGGCCCATACGTCTCCGCCGTCGCCGACTACGGCGGGACACTCACCGCCGCGGCGGAGCGGGACAACGTATTCGGCTGTCAGTTCCACCCGGAAAAGAGCGGAGAGACGGGCCTTAAAATACTTAAAGCCTTTTGCAAACTGGAGGGCTGAGCATGAATATTTTTCCAGCCGTGGACCTCTACGACGGCATGGCCGTCAGGCTCCTGCACGGCGATTACGACAAGATGACGGTCTACTCAAAAGACCCCATTGAAAAGGCGAGAGAATTTCGCGACGCCGGGGCGGAGTATATACACCTGGTGGACCTCCAGGGCGCCCGGGACGGGGCAGGCGTGAATTTCAAGACGGCGGCCCGTATCGCCCGGGACTCCGGCCTTCTGGCAGAGCTGGGCGGCGGGATACGTGACGAGGACGCCATAAAGAGAGCCCTGGACGCCGGATTTTTCCGGGTGATACTGGGCACCCGGGCCCTTGAGGATCGGAAATTTCTCGAAAATGTCGTTGGGAAATACGGCGATAAAATAGCCGTGGGCGTGGACGCCCGGGACGGCTTCGTTGCCGTGCGGGGCTGGACGGAGGTAAGTGACATAGATTGCTTTGACTTTGTCCGGGAGCTTTGCGACATGGGCGTTCAGACTGTTATTTGCACGGACATTTCAAAGGACGGGGCCCTTCGGGGGACGAATACGGAGCTTTTCGGCGCGCTTCATGAGAAATTCCGTATAAATATCGTGGCCTCCGGCGGCGTGTCCACACTTGAGGATATAGTTAAGCTCCGCGCCCTTGGGCTCTATGGGGCAATAATCGGAAAGGCGCTTTACGCGGGGAACATGGACCTGCGCAAGGCTTGCGAGGCGGCCAAGTGATAACAAAGAGAATCATCCCCTGCCTGGATGTCCGGAACGGCAGGGTAGTCAAGGGCGTGAATTTTCAGGGCCTTTCGGACGTGAGCTCCCCGGTGGAGCTGGCAAAATATTACTCCGACTCCGGCGCGGACGAGCTGGTCTTTTACGACATAACCGCCTCTGCCGAGGGGAGAAAGCTCTTCACCGACGTGCTGACACGTGTGGCGGAGCGGGTGTTCATACCCCTCACCGTGGGAGGGGGGATAAACACCCTGGAGGATTTTGACCGTGTCTTGAAGTGCGGCGCGGACAAGGTCAGCGTCAACTCCGGCGCCATCCGTGACCCGTCGCTCATCGGCCGGGCGGCGAAGCGCTACGGCGACCAGTGCGTGGTCATATCGGCCGACGTAAAGCGCGTGGACGGCCGCTTCACCGTCTTTGCCCGGGGAGGCCGGGACGACACGGGGCTTGAGGCCATCGAGTGGATACGACGGTGCGTGGGCGACGGCGCGGGCGAGGTTGTGCTCAACTCCATCGACACCGACGGCGTCCGGGGCGGCTTCGACCTTGAGATGCTCAGGGCCGTATCCGAGGCCGTGGACGTGCCGGTGATAGCCTCCGGCGGCGCGGGCTCCGTACAGGACTTTGTCACGCTTTTCAAGACCCTTCCAAGAGTGGACGCGGGGCTTGCGGCCAGCATACTCCACTTTGGCGAGGTGACAGTCAGCGATATTAAAACCGCCCTCAGGGCCGAGGGCGTCAATGTGAGGTTGTGATTTTTGATGATCGACGTAAACGAGCTTAAATTTGACGAAAAGGGCCTCATCCCGGCCATCGTCGTGGACGCGGAGAGCGATAAGGTGCTGACCCTGGCCTATATGAACCGGGAGAGCCTCAAAATCTCCATGGAGAAGGGCCTTACCTGCTTCTGGTCCCGCTCAAGGCGGGAGCTGTGGCTGAAAGGCGAGACCTCCGGAAATTACCAGCACATCGTCTCCATCACCGCCGACTGCGACCGTGACGCCCTGGTGGTCCGCGTCCGCAAGGACGGCCCCGCCTGCCATATGGGGACGGACTCCTGCTTTAACGACACCCTCTACATCGGCGAGACGCCCGACGGCTTTCACTACGAGGGGCTCATGGGCCTACTCCGGGAGCGCCGGGAGCACCCAAAGGAGGGGAGCTATACAAACTATCTCTTTGACAAGGGTGTGGACAAGATATTGAAGAAGGTGGGCGAGGAGTCCACCGAGGTCATAATCGCCGGCAAGGCCGGGGACAGACGGGAGACCGTCTATGAGATCGCGGACCTTGCCTACCACGTCATGGTGCTCATGTGCGAAATGGGCATATCGCTTGACGACGTGAAAACCGAGCTTGCCTCCCGCCACGTCATAGATAAGAAGGTCAAGCAGGAAAAAATGGTGTGAGGTTACCCCAAAAGCGCTTAAAATTATAACGGCCCCGGAGCAAATCCGCTCCGGGGAATAATATTGTGAGGAAAATTTATGGAAACGGCAATGAAGTCGAAATTCGGGTGGCGGGATTTTTTGAGGGCCCTGGCGGCCATCGGCATACCGGTGGCGGTGCAAAATCTGCTGACCACCACGGCATCCATGGTGGACACCATGATGGTGGCGCCGCTGGGTGAAAACTCCGTGGGGGCGCTGGGGCTGTGCGCACAGTTTTCCTCCCTGATGTTCTCCTGCTACTGGGGCTTTGTGGGCGGCGGGATGCTCTTTTTCGCCCAGTACTGGGGCTCCAAGGAGGACGACGGCATCGACCGGAGCTACGGCATGACTTGGGTGTGCATGATGACCGTCTCGGCGGTATTTTGCCTTATGGCGGCCTTCGCCCCCAAAACGGTGATGGGCCTTTATACCGACAAGCGGGTCATTCAGGAGATAGGCGTAAAATATCTGGCCATCGTGGGCTTTGCCTACCCTATGCAGGTCTGCTCCATGGCCATGAGCGCCCTTTTGCGGGCCACGGAGCGGGTGCGGATACCCATGATAGCCTCCGTGGCGTCGGTGGCGGCGAACATATTTTTAAACTGGGTCCTTATCTACGGGCGTCTTGGCGCTCCCGCTCTCGGAATTCAGGGCGCGGCCCTGGCCACCGCCATATCGGCGGCGGTGAACGTGGCGGCCATATACATAATGGCGAAAATAAAAAAATACCCATACCTTTTCCACATAAGGGCGCATTTCAGGTGGACGAAAAAGCACGTAAGGGTGTTCTTCCAGCGGTGCTTCCCAATAATTTTGAATGAGCTTTTCCTGGGCATCGGTAATATGGTGATAAACGTGACCCTGGGCCGCCAGCCGGAGGCGGTGATAAACGGCCTTGCGGTGTTCAGGACCCTGGAGGGCCTTATCGTGGGCTTCTTCGCCGGCTTCTCATCGGCGGCCTCGGTGCTGGTGGGCAAGTGCGTGGGCGCCGGGGAGCTCGATACGGCCTACGAGCGGGCAAAGCGCCTTGTGTACCTTTGCAGCGGCATACTCTTCTCGGTGGGTATGGCGGTATTCGCCCTGCGCGGGCCTATACTCACGGCCATGGGCCTTCAGGGCGCGTCCTTTGAGGCGGGTACGAATTTCCTGCTCATATACGTTATCGTCTCCGTCATCCGAATGGGCAACTGGATAATGAACGACACCTACCGGGCCTCCGGGGACGCTGTGACGGGCACGGTGCTGGAGATAATAACCATGTACGCGCTGGTGGTCCCGGCGGTGCTCATATCGGGCTTTGTCCTGAAGCTCCCCTACTGGGCCATATTCATCCTCTGCTACATCGACGAGCCCATACGCTACGTGCTGATGCAACTCCACCTATATTCCGGCCGCTGGATAAGGCCCGTGACCACCCTCGGCGTTAAGGCCCTTGGCCCTTTCCGCGAAAAGCACGGGAAAAAGCAAAAAGCATGAAAAAAATCCGGCCTTCGTTGAGAAAGCCGGATTTTTGCTGTGCGCGCGGCATTGCCGCCGGTGGGGGGATTGGGGGATTTCCCGAAAATTGGCGTAGGGGAGGGTCCGTGACCCTCCCGGAGTTCAATCAGCGCCGTAAGGCGCAACCGTATAGAGAGCCCCCTCCTCGTAGGAGGGGGGTAGGGGGGAAGCGAGGGCGAAGGATTTGCCGGTACCTACGAAAGAAAGCTTGTGCTGATACGGGGGCCTCGCTTCCTCAGTCGCCTGCGGGCGACAGCTCCTCCTACGAGGAGGAGCCAAGAAATTTCGCCTGCGGGCGGGACGATGGGACGGGCTCTAATCCCTTTTGCTCCATCCAAAGGGAGGGGCTCAGATTTGGGCTTTATGCTATTTTAAAAACATGGTCGGCTTCGGCTTCATCTTCACGCCGGATACTATGCCCATGGCGGCGTAGAGGGTGACGATGGAGGAGCCGCCGTAGCTGAAAAAGGGGAGGGTGAGGCCGATGACCGGAGCCACGCCGATGCACATGCCCACGTTCTCCAGAGTCTGGAAGGCTATCATCGACGCGATACCTATGCAGGTCAGGGCACCCAGGCGGCTCTGGGACCTCAGCCCCACCCGGACGCAGTGGACGATTATCACGGTGAGGAGCGCCGTCACCGCCACACAGCCCACCACGCCGAATTCCTCGCCGATGACGGCGAGAATGAAGTCGGAGGTCCGAAGCGGGAGCTGATCTGTCAGCGTCCCGCTCCCGTGGTAGAGCCCCTTGCCCAGAATGCCGCCGCCGGCAAGCGCCGCCTTTGAGAGGTTCGTCTGCCAGAGCACGCCTCTACCGGTGGGGTCGATCTCGCCGGGGATGAATATGGCCAAAATCCTCGTGCGGTAGTTATCGTTGAGAAGGTAGTACCAGATATAGGGCGCGGCCACCACCAGAAGCGCCGCCGCCCCGGCGAGCCAGTAGGATTTTATCCCCGCGGCGAAGAGCGTCACGGCGAAGATGAAAAGGTACACCAGCGCCGCGCCCGTGTCGCCGGAAACGCCCACTATTACGGCGAAGTGGACCATGAAAAAGGCCCCAAGGGCCAGGACGCTCAGCGGGTGGTCCAGGCGCTCGGCCTCCTTAAAGCCGGTGATGAGGTGGGATAAGGAGATTATGAAGATTATCTTCACCAGCTCCGCCGGCTGTATGCCTATACCGGCGAAGCGTATCCACGCCCTGTTGCCGCCCCGGGAGTCGCCCAGCCATATAAGGGAGATGATGAGCGCGAGCCCCATGACCGTGAGTGGCCGCCATTTGTCGGCGATTATATCGATGTCGATGACGGAAAATATAAAATAGAGTATGAGGCCAATCACCGTAGCGCCGATCTGGACGTATACGGATGTGACCGAGGACGCGGCGCTGGCAATGACCACTATGCCCAGCACGGTGGCCGTCAGACACAAAACGAGCAAAAACGTATCCGATTTTCGCAGATAGGCCCGCAAGGATGAGAAGAATTTTTTCACGTGGCGCTCCATTCCTTCAAAGACGGGAGGATATATGTGATATATGTAGAAAACATAATATCACAAATTATACGAAAGGTAAACGTTTTTTTCAGAAAAGCCGATTTGCCCCTTTCTCTTTTGAAATACGTGTGGTATAATCTGAAATGCTGAAAAAGAAGGTGCGAGATGACTATCGTTTCTGAATGTGAGCGTGACACGGTGTCCGCCGGCGAGAGATTGGGGAAAAGGCTGAGGCCCGGGGACGTGGCGGCCTTTTACGGGGACCTGGGGGCGGGCAAGACCGCCTTCATAAGGGGCGTGGCCAAGGGCCTTGGCATCACGGCGAGGGTCTCCAGCCCAACCTTTACCATCGTAAACGAATATCCCGGCCCGGTGCCGCTTTTCCACTTTGATATGTACAGGCTTGCCTCCTCCGACGAGCTTTTCGAGATCGGATGGGAGGACTACCTTGAAAGAGGCGGCGTGTGCTGTGTGGAGTGGAGCGAGCGGGTGGAGGACGCGCTCCCCCCGGGAACCGTCCGGGTCGCCATTGAAAAGACAGGCGAGAGCGGAAGGCTCATAACCGTCGAGGGGGTGAGCGAGTGAGGATACTTGCAATAGAATCTTCGGCCAGGGCCGCCAGCGTGGCCGTGACCGATAACGGGGCCCTTATGGGGCAGTATTTTCAGTCAAGCGGCCTTACCCATTCAAGGACACTGCTCAAAATGGCGGAGGACCTGCTTGCAAACCTTGAGCTTCGGCTTTCGGACATCGACGCGGTGGCGGTGGCCCGGGGACCCGGGTCCTTCACCGGCGTGCGCATCGGCGTGGCGGCGGCAAAGGGGATATGCTGGGGCGGGGAGAAGCCCGTCGTCGGAGTCTCCACCTTAGAGGCCATGGCCTGGCAGGGTGAGGGCGCGGGGGACTATGTGATATGCCCTGCCATGGACGCCCGCCGGGGACAGATATACAACGCCAGGTTCGTTTTTGACGGCGGGGAGCTTCACAGACTCACCGAGGACCGGGCCATAGCGCTTGATGAGCTGGTCTCGGAGGCAAAAAAAGAAAAAAAACCTTATTTTTTTGTTGGAGACGGCGCCAAGCTGTGTTATAATAGATTTTCAGATGAGGGCCTGCCGGCCATTTTACCGCCGGAGCCCATGCTTCTTCAGACCGCCTGGGGCGTGGCCAGGGCGGCCATGGATAAGACCCCGGAGCCGGCCTTCGACTTAGAGCCCAACTACCTCAGACTCTCCCAGGCCGAGCGGGAACGGCTGGAAAAGCTTCAACGCGAAAATTGAAAATTAATTTTACTGGAGGATAAAGAAAATGGCAGATCTTCACGTACTCGACCACCCCCTTATCCAGCACAAGCTGTCCGTTATCAGGGACAAGAACACCGGCGTAAAGGAGTTTCGGGAGGTAGTGGGCGAGATTTCCACCCTCATGTGCTATGAGGCCACCCGCAACATCCCCACCGAGGAGTCCGAGGTGGAGACCCCCGTGGCAATGGCGAAGGTCAGGACCTTAAATCACCAGAAGATAACCATCGTGCCCATACTGAGGGCGGGCCTGGGCATGGTCGACCCCATGCTGAAGCTCCTCCCCTCCGCCAGGGTGGGACACATCGGTCTTTTCCGGGACCCCGACACCCACGAGCCCATAAAATATTACTGCAAGATGCCAGACGACATCGCCCAGAGCTCCGTATTCATCGTAGACCCCATGCTGGCCACCGGGGGATCGGCCAGCGCGGCCATCGACTTCATCAAGGAGTACGGCTGTAAGAACATCACTCTGGTGGACATCATCGCCGCCCCCGAGGGCATAGAGGTCATACGCCGGGATCACCCGGACGTGGACATCTACGTGGCCGCCGTGGATGAAAAGCTCAACGAGCACGCCTACATCGTCCCCGGCCTCGGCGACGCCGGCGACCGCATCTTCGGCACGAAGTAAAATTCGCGATTCCCCGCGTGGATACCTTTTTTTGGAAGATGGGTGGGGAATAAGGTTGCGCCTACGGCGCTTATCAAAATAGGGGAGGGTTTGGGACCCTCCCCTACGGCAATTATTGGGAGATTTGCCATTCAACCCGTAGGGGCGGGTCCCAGACCCGCCCGTCCCTCGTCCCATCGTCCCGCCCGCAGGTGAAAAGCCCCTCCCTTTGGGAGGGGTGTCCAAGCGAAGCGATGGACGGGGTGGGCCGAATACTACCCTCGGCCCACCCCCTACCCCCTCCCAGAGGGAGGGGCAAACGACAACCACCCCGCCGCGCGGTCTTACCCCCTTTCCGAAAGGGGGGCGGGGAATACGGAGGTTTTATTATTTGGGGATTTTATGAGGTTGCAAAATTTGCTTTGCCGGTGTATTATATAATTTGTTGTTTGAATTTGTCGAAGGAGGTGGGCCGATGGACAAGCGTCTGGGGATATACATCCACATACCCTTCTGCGCCGGGAAGTGCGCCTACTGTGATTTCTACTCCCTGGTTGGGCGGGAGGACATGATACCCAAATACCAGAAGGCCCTTCTGACCCACATACGCGAGTCCGGCTCACAGCTCCAGGGGTATATCATCGACAGCATATACATCGGCGGCGGTACGCCCAGCTTCTACGGGGCCGGAAGGCTTGCGGAGCTGATGAACGCCCTTAAAAAGTACGGCCGGGTCATGGTGGACGGGGAGTTCACCGTGGAGGTAAACCCGGACAGCATCGACTACCCGGGACTTGTGAAGCTCAGGAGAGCGGGCTTTAACCGTCTGAGCATCGGCGCCCAGTCGGCAAACGACGGCATACTCAAATCCGTTGGGCGTCTCCATAACTTCGCCAAGGTGGAGGAGACGGTGGAGAGCGCCCGCAGGGCGGGCTTTGAGAACGTGAGCCTGGACCTCATCTACGGCCTTCCCAGCCAGACCCGGGAGGACTGGGCCGACACGCTGACAAAGACACTGGCCTTGAAGCCCGAGCATTTTTCCTGCTACGGGCTGAAGATAGAGGAGGGCACGGCCCTCTACCCCTACAAGGACTCGCCCTTCATACCCGACGACGACCTTCAGGCGGACATGTACCTCTACGCCGTGGACGCTTTGGGCCGCTACGGCTACCGGCAGTACGAGGTATCCAATTTCGCCAGGCGCGGCTTCGCCTCGGTCCACAACCTGAAATACTGGCAGATGGGGGAGTACATGGGCTTCGGCGCCGCGGCCCACTCCTGCGTCTCCGGCCAGCGTTACAGCTACGTCCGGGACATGGAGCTCTACGCCGACAATATCCTGGCCGGCCGGAGCGTGGTGGACCACGCGGAGAGCATAACGGATTTTGAGCGGGCCGGGGAGTACCTTATGCTTGGCCTTCGCACCACCCGCGGCATATCAGAGCAGGAATATTATGACATATTTCCGTGTAAATTCGACCTTGCCAGGGAACTGATGGATTCCTACATAGAGCACAAATGGATGGTAAAGAATGATGACAGGTGGAGCTTTACGCCCGAGGGATTTCTTCTTTCCAACGTGCTCATCGGCGAGATACTCGACGCCCAGACGAAGCAGAGGATGAGCATCGTGTCCCCCTGGAAGCAGGAGGGCGGGGAGGAGTACCAGTTTTCCATGTTCTCCAAAAGGCCCGGCGAGGTACAGCTTTTCCGGGGGATAACATGAGTCCTTTCGGCGGCCCTGACAGGCGATCCGCGCCGCTTTGCGGGAGAGCGGGGGAGGATATGTATCCGTCTCTCACTTTTGACATTTTTAGTAACAATTTGACTATAAAATTTCACATTTTTGTAGTTGATTTTCCGGCGGAAATACTATATCATGGGTTAACATAAAAATATAGGCCAAAATAGGCCAGGAATATAAGGGATGAAGAAATGGCACAGGGAAAGAGAGTAAAGAAAAGAAAGTCCAACGCCGGCAGGAACGCGGCCATAGGGTTCACCGCGGTCATCGCCGTGGCGCTTTTGGCGGTAGCCGGCATGGGCGCGTATGTGGCCGGAAGGGACACCATATTCCCCAACGTGACCGTTGCCGGCGTGGAAATAGGCGGCATGAGCTATGACGAGGCCCTTGACGCTCTCAACGCGGCTTCGGTCACGGTGCCCTCGGGAGTGGAGGCCACGGCTAGGCTCACGAGCACTGTCTCCGTGACCGTCACCAGCGACGAGGCGGGCCTCACCGGCTCTATCACCGAGGCGGTGGATACGGCCTACGCCTACGGCAGGGGCGGGAACTTCTTCACGAATCTCGCCTCATATATAAAATGCCTCTCCGGAAAGCACGAGATATACTCCGAGAAGGTATTCGACGAGGAGACAGTCCGGAGCCGAATCGCCGACGCCGCCCAAAGGGCCAACCACGAGGGGACCGAGGCCGCGTATGAGGTGGTGGGCGAGGAGCTTTTGCTGACCCGGGGCTCGGCCTCCTACACGGTGGACGAGGACGGCGTGTTCGACTTCATCCGCGAGACGCTGATAAGCGGCGTGTCCGCCACCACGGGGGACTTTGCCGAGGTCTCCGGAAGCTCGGCGGACCCGGATTTTGACGCCATATATAACGAGGTGCACACCGACCCCGTGGACGCCCGTTACGACCCCGACACAAAGACCGTGGTCGCCGGCACCCCGGGGGTGGATTTCGACCTTGCCGAGGCGAAGAGGCTCTATGAGGCCGCGGCCCCCGGCGAGACCGTCCGCGTGCCCCTGACCGTCACCCAGCCCCAGGTGGGCGGAGTGGACGAGGTCCTCTTCAAGGACAAGCTGGCCGAGAAGAACACATCCCTGTCCGGCAGCAGCTCCAACCGTATAAACAACGTGACCCTGGCCGCCCAGGCCGTAAACGGCACCGTGCTCAATCCCGGGGATGAATTTTCCTTCAACGGCGTGGTGGGCCAGCGCACAAAGGCCAAGGGCTACAAGGAGGCCGGGGCGTACAGCGGCGGCCAGACCGTCAACGAGGTCGGCGGCGGCATCTGCCAGGTCAGCTCCACCATCTACTTCTGCACCCTGAAGGCGGACCTGGAGATAACGAAGCGTACCAACCACTCCTTCAGCGTCTCCTACCTGCCCGCCAGCCTCGACGCCACCGTCAGCTGGAAGGAGCCGGACTTCAAATTCAAAAACAACAAGAGCTTCCCCATAAAGATAACCGCCTGGGTCGAGGGCAAGAAGCTCTATGTGGAGCTCTGGGGCACAAAGGAAAACGACAACTATGTGGAGCTCGAATCCAAGACCTTAAGCTACATCGAGAACAAGACCATCGAGAAGATAGACCCGACGCTGGTTCCCGGCGAGAAGAAGGTGGAGGTCGCGGGACACGGAGGACACGTCTCCGAGGCGTACAAGCTGGTCTACGACGGTACCGGTAAGCTTTTGAGCAGGACCAGGATATCCAAGGACACCTACAAGGCCCAGGACCGGGTGGTGCTGGTGGGCCCCGAGCCCTCGGAGCCCGCGGGACCGGCTCCCACCGAGCCGCAACCCACCGAGACCCAGCCCACGACCCCGCCAGAAACTGAGCCCACAAATCCTCCCGAGACCGACCCTCCCGCCACAGAGCCCGAGGCCACCACGCCTCCCGAGACCGAGCCCTCCGGCGGCGATGAGGAGATGGGCGACCCCGGCGAGGGCGAAAGCTCCGGATCGGAAGGATAAAAGTACGGACAAAAGCGGCGGCCCCGCAGGACCGCCGCTTTCTTTGCCTTTTTAAGGTCGAGATTATGCCTTTTTTTAGGTTACTTCAGGCCGTTCTCGTAGGCCTCGATCATCTTCTTGACCATCTGGCCGCCGACGGAGCCGGCCTGCCGGGAGGTGAGGTCGCCGTTGTAGCCCTGCTTCAGGTTGACGCCGACTTCGGAGGCGGACTCCATCTTGAAGCGGTCCATAGCCGCGCGGGCTTCGGGAATGTTTATACGATTACTTTTGTTAGACATTTTTCGCATCTCCTTTTTTGATTGAAAGCGTCTTGACGTCTTTCGGTCTTATCATTGCCCGGGCGGGGAAAGATATGCGCGTCCGGCGGCGGTGTAAGTTTTGTCAATGATGCCGTTTCCTTGCCGTTCCTTTAAAGAATGTTAATATTTATCCCTTGAAAAAAGCTGCTGGATAAATTAAAATAATTTTATCAAGAATTGTAAAAAGGCGGACGTTTCCGATGATAGAATGGCTGACCGAGGACACCCTTGGCAGGCTTTTTGCCACGTTTTTTATATCGATGCTCCCGGTGGTGGAGCTCAGGGGCGGACTGCCCTTCGGCATCGCCCACGGCCTGAGCTACCCTTTGGCGCTCACGGCGGCGATAGTTGGGAATTTTGTACCGGTGCCGTTTATTATTATGTACATCAAACGTGTTTTCGCCTGGCTCCGCAAGCGAATACCAAAATTTGACGGAGTTATCACGAAGCTTGAGGATAAGGCCCACCTCAAGGGCCGGCTGGTCAAAAAATACAGCATGATCGGACTTACCATCCTCGTGGGCATACCTCTCCCCGGCACCGGCGCCTGGACCGGCGCTTTGGTGGCGGCCTTCCTCGGTATGCGCGTGCGCCACGCCACCCCGGCCATCCTCCTCGGCCTCCTCATGGCCGCCGCCATAACCACCGCCATGACCTTCGGAGTTATCCACCTGGTATGAAATTTTCCCCGCGATGTACCGGAAAATTACCGCAGATGGGTCAAAAAATCATCTCAAATGGGCTAATTTCAGTTGACGAAGGGGAAAAATTGTGTTACAATACTCAAGCTTGATAAGAGCGCTGGATTAGCTCAGCCGGTAGAGCGCCTGATTCGTAATCATGAGGTCGCGAGTTCGAATCTCGCATCCAGCTCCAAAAACCGCCGGATTTCCCGTGAAAAGTGGGAAATCCGGTACTTTTTTAGGTGTTTTATTTGGCGCTCTCGTTCCTTTGACCCACTTCTGACCCCAACGGGATTTCGGAGCGGAAAGGACGGGATAGCACAAGGCCGTGGGATTTTGGTTCCCACGGCCTTTTTTAGTTATGGCGGGGTAGGTTTTGCTCATATGTTCGCTCCAATCAGTTTGCCCATGGTTGCCGCGGCTTCTTCCTGCATTTTCGTTGTGACGTGGGTGTAGGTTCTCAGCGTAAATCCGGCGTCGTAATGGCCGAGAATGCTGGAGACGGTTTTGACGTCTACGCCGTTCTGGAGCGCCAAGGTGGCGAAGGTATGTCTCAAGTCGTGCAGGCGGATGTGTGGGAGGCCAGCGCTTTTCAGGATTTTGCTGTGAAGTGCAGTTACGGAGTCGGGGTAGTACATGCCGAGGGTGACTGAGGAGGGGAACATGTACTCGATGTCTGGGTGTTTGTCATGTTCCGTTTTGAGGACATTGATGGTTTCCTGAGACAGTGAGATTCTGCGGATAGAGGTTTCAGTCTTGGGGCGGGTAACTTTTACCCCTCCGCCCTTGACTTTGACGGCTTGCTTGCAGACGTTCAACGTCATCGACGTCTTGTCAAGGTCAGACCAGAGAAGGGCGACAAGCTCTCCTTTGCGTAGTCCTGTGGTTAATTCGAGGAAGAACATCGCCAGAACGCCCCGCTTTTCTGCTTCTTTGAGGTATGCGCTAATATCTTCCGGGTGCAAGATGTGCATTTCCTTCTTCTCCAGCTTCGGTACGATGCAGTCCTCAGTGGGATTGCGGAGGATTAGATGCTCCTTTACAGCCCTTCCAAGGCAGTTGTGGAGCATCATGTGGAGGCCACGGACGTAGCTGGCGCTCATACTGGTGTTACCATCCTTAGATACCCTGATTCGTCCGTTGGCCTTGACATCGTTGTACAACTTCTGTATGTCTCTGCCGGTGAGCTTCGCAAGTTTTATGTTGCCGATGCGGGGCACGACATGGTGTTCGATGTAGTCCTCGTAAAATTCCTGTGTACTCTCTCGTATATGCGGCTTTGAGTACGTCTCATACCACGTCCTCACCCAACTGCCCACCGTGTATTCCGCAGCCTTCTCAATGTCGAGCTCAGCGCACTCACGGATTGCCCGTTTCAGCTTCTCTTTGACCTCCGCCTGTGTTCTGCCGAGGACGTTCTTGCGGATAGCTTTCCCGTTCTCGTCGTGGCCTGCCACGTATCGTCCTTCCCAACGGCCGTCCGGTCTTTTGCGTATATTCCCTTCGCCATTAGCTCTGCGTTTACTCATGCTGCGCGTCTCCTTTCCGCCCTTCGGCAAACACACAACATACCACCACGCTCGCCAAATAGCCAGAGCAAAATTGTGTACAAACGGATAACTTTTCGCTCAGTGGGTCCGGGCTGCCGCCCGGAAACGCATTTGGCGGGCACCGGGCTTGCCCGGTGTACAGACAAATGCGATGCTTGCCTCTCCCAAACGGGAGAGTTTTCCTCTCTGTGCTCATGACCACCTTATGACGGCGGAATTTTCCTTGGTATCACTGCCAAAACCGCCCCTACCGACCCCCTAAAACCGGCTTCACCCCCAAAACCGACCCACCTACCCGAAACGCTGAAAAGCCCCGCACTGCGGGGCTTTGTGCTCGGACCGGCGTCGTCCACGACGCCGGTCCTTTATCTTGTCCAATAATCGAACGCCCTTTTTTCCTCGAAAAAGGGCCGGGAATTCGTCTCAGTGTCACCCTCTCGTAGCTGGAGAATAATGCGCAGAGGGAAGAATCTCCTTTGCTCACAAACGCGCAACATGGCGTTTTACCACCCTGGAGGTGTACTTATCCTACCCTCTGACTTAAAACCGCACACGGGGGCAACAGCGGGGTTGCAAGGGGCGGGACGATTGCTTTCGGAATGTGGTGCGCATGGGTTCTGTTTTTTGACTTTTTCTTGACTTTTCTATGTTATGTTTCTAACATGATAGCGGGGTGATGGTATGGTGTACAAAATTCTGATAGCCGACGACGAGGCGATGCTGGTAGATGTCCTCTCGGCGCATCTGGAGCGGGAGGAATACGCTGTTATTCGGGCGAAAAACAGCCGCGAGGTCATCGACAAATTGGAGCTTAGGCCGGACCTTATTTTGCTGGACATCAATATGCCGGGGATGGACGGGCTGGAGCTGTGCAGGGCCATACGGGACGCGGTGAGCTGTCCTATCCTTTTCCTCACGGCGCGGATCACGGAGCAGGACAAGATACGGGGATTTCAGGCCGGGGGCGACGACTACATCACAAAGCCCTTCAGCTTGGCCGAGCTCACGGCCCGGATCGAGGCCCACCTTCGGCGGGACGAGAGGCAAAACCGGAATACGAGCATCGTGTGCTCCCACGGTCTCATCGTGGACCTTGCCGGACGGCGGGTGGAGTGGGAGGGCGAGGAGATACGCTTTTCCAAGCGGGAATATGAGATCATTGAATTTCTTGTTATGAACCAGGGGCAGATTTTTGACCGGGAGCGTATGTACGAGCTCATCTGGGGGCTGGACGCCGAGGGCGACAGCAAGGTCATCAAAGAGCATATCCGCAAAATACGCCAAAAGCTCCTGGAGGTCACGGGGCAGGAATTCATTGAGACGGTATGGGGGATGGGGTACAGATGGAAAAAGTGAGAGATCGGTCCTTGAAGCGCGAGTTTTTCGCCGCTGTGACGGTGACGCTTATCATTGTGTCCGCCCTCTCCGCGCTGACGGTGTGGGGCTGTCTGCGGCTACAAAGGTGGCTGGTGCCGGATACAAATTATGTGATGCTCAACATGGAGATGACGACGACCGGCGGAGAGATAAAGCGCGGGAGTATGCGCTGTGAGATCGACGGTGGGTCCCAACGCTACAACTTTATCAAAGAAAAAAAGAATGGCGTCCTTCTCGCGGGCGCGTATGATATAGAGGACCTGACGTTCCGCGTTGAGAGCGTAGAGCACGGCATCGGGGCGAACGGCCCTAGGCGAAAGGCGGCATATATCGCCGCCGGGGCGGCTATGGGTGTCCTGCCGGCGGCATACGCCGTCACGGGGACGCTACTTTGCGCCATATGGTTCTATCGGAAACGGTTGGCGCCGGCTATCGCTGTCCTTGACGACGCCACAAGGCACATAAGCGAGCAGGATCTGGATTTCACCGTGGAGTGTTCCGTCCATAATGAGCTGGGGTGGCTGTGCGGCTCCTTTGAAAAGATGCGCCGCGCCCTCTATGACAACAATATGAGGCTCTGGCGCTCCATTGAGGAGCGGCGGACCATGCAGGCGTCGGTGGCCCACGATTTGAGAAACCCCTTGGCCATCATGGAGGGGACTCTGGAGCATTTGCGCGCCCTGGCACCCGCCGGGGAGCTGACGGGGGACAAGCTGGACGATGCGCTGGAGAGTCTGGCCGTCACCGCCAAACGCATGGAGCGGTACACCGACTATATCCGGGATTTGTCCGCCATCGAGGACACGGAGATAACCATGACCGAGGCGGCGCTGCCGGACTTTCTCAGGGAGGCGGCGGAGGGCGTGGGCGTTCTGGCCGAGGCGCGGGACATTGCCGTGAGCGCGTCGTTTGACGTGCCTTACTGCCGTATTGAGCTGGACCGGGAGATATTCTACCGGGTCTTGGAAAACGTCTTTTCCAACGCCGTGAGATACGCCCAAAACCGAATCGAGCTTGGGTTTGAGCTCCACAGAGAGACGCTTCTTGCCAGAATTACCGACGACGGCCCCGGCTTTTCTCAGGAAATGCTGAAAAAGAAGTCAAGCCTCTACTACTCCGAGGACGCCTCCGGCGGACATATGGGGCTGGGTCTTGCCACGAGCAAGATTCTCTGTGAGCTCCACGGAGGAGGACTGAAAATTATGAACCGCCCGGAGGGCGGGGCCGTGGCAGAGATCACGGTGGCTGTCAAGAGAATATAGTACAAAATGCCGCTCACAAAAAAGTGGGCGGTATTTTTTGCGGTCTTGTCCCTTTTTTGACCTTTCCGTTTTACCATTACGGCAAACCGCGTGAAAGGAGCAATCGTGATGAAATCTAAAGTGGTTATGTTTGCCGTTGTATGTATGCTGATCTCCGTGCTCACAGGCTGTGGGGCGGAGGCGGAAAAGCCCGCGGACACCGGGACTCCCCAAGATGCGAAGTTACCTCAAGAGACGGAGCCGCCCAAGGAAACGGAGCTACCGGAGGACGGCACCGGCAATGAGGAGCAGGCGGCGCTGACCATGCTCGCGGGGGAGGGGAGGACCTTTGTGGGGTGCGGCACGGAGAGCGGCTTTTACTACATGACGCTGGGGGCCGGACGGCTTACCGACGGCCGGAACGGACAGCACCTCATGTATATTGACTACGCCTTCCGTCAGGAGGTCTATCTTTGCAGCGACCCCTCCTGCGCCCATAACACCGCCGACTGCACATCGGTATTTCCCACGGATGACTTTCGCCGCGATGGGATGTCGCTATTCACTATGGGCGGGAAGCTCTATATACTCGTAAGCCAGCCCGACCAGGAGGGCGTAGTTGTGATGGGCTCCTCCGGCGGGACCTCCACTCAGGGCGGACGGGCGGAGCTTTATCAGATAAACGCCGACGGCACGGGCAGGGCAAAAAAATATACCTTTGACGCCAATCTCACCGTGGAGGGCTTTGCCGCCGGGGACGGCGGAGGGCTTTACTTCATCACGAAGAAGGTGTCCACGGAGTCAGGCGGCGAAAGCACCTATTTCACCGCCACCGACAGGAAACTTGTCCGGCTGGATTTGGTCGCCGGGAAGCTGTCCACGGTCTGCACCATGGACTTCGGCGACAATGTGGACTGGACCCCGGCGGGGGCGCATGGCCGGGAGCTCATACTCAGCGGCATTGACTTTGGACGGGCGGTGACCGGTCAGGAGATAAAAAATGACCGCAACATCTATGACAACGCCTGCGATGTTTTCGCCGCGCTTGATGTGGATACGGGCGCGCTCCGGGAGTTCTACCGGGTGAAGTATCCGAAATCCCGAAGCTGGGCGCTTGACGGGGAGACGCTCTATTACTCTGTTGATGGGGGAGGGGAAATTCTGGCTGTCTCCATCACCGACGGCCAAGAGCGGGTCCTGTGCGAGACCGCCCATGACAAGCTTTGGGGCGTCGTGGGCGGCAGGCCCTACACATGGGAGTACGAGGACGGCTTCTATTTCATCGACCCCGCCGGCGGGAGCGTCAGCCGGTGCTCTCTGAAGGACAAGACCACCGGGTCGCACATTCAAATTGTCGCCGAGGCGGGCGATCGGGCTCTGGTCATTTACGACACCGACGCCACAAAGCGCGCGGACGGCTCCTTTACCGTCGGGGGTTACCGCTACGCGCTGATAAGCCTCTCAGATCTCTTTGCCGGACGGGCCAATTACGCGACTGTCGAGATGGTGGAGGCGGGGATGTGATGCTGGAGCTTTACGACATCTCAAAACGCTACCGGGACAAGCTGGCGCTGACCGATATATTCCTGGAGCTGGACGTCGGCGTCTACGGGCTTTTGGGTCCCAACGGGGCGGGGAAATCAACGCTTATGAACATCATCACCGGCAATCTGCGCCCCACGGGCGGGAGGGTGCTATGGAACGGGACGGAGATCGACGCTCTTGGGGCCCAATACCGGGCCCTTTTGGGCTACGCCCCCCAACAGCAGGGCATGTACGACGCCTTCTCAGGCCGGAGGTTTTTGAGCTACATGGCCACCCTCAAGGGCATCCCGGGCCGGGAGCAGCCGGAGGAGATTGGGCGGGTGCTCAAACGCGTCAACATGACCGCCGAGGCCGGACGCCCCATCGGCACCTATTCCGGCGGCATGAAACAGCGGCTACTCATCGCTCAGGCCATTCTCGGCGACCCAAAGCTCATAATTTTGGACGAGCCCACGGCGGGGCTGGACCCCCGGGAGCGGGTACGGATAAGGGAGCTCATTTCGGAGCTTTCGGAAAATCGCACGGTCCTCGTCTCCACCCACGTGGTCTCGGATATTGAGACAATTGCGGACGAGATCATACTGCTCAAAAGCGGTGAGATAGTTGACTGCGGGTCGGTGGAGGAGCTTTGCGAAATCCACGGGGCGGCCAGCCTGGAGGACGTGTATATGAGGCTCTTTGGAGAGGAGGGGGAGGATGGCCCGTCTTGCGCTGTTTGAGCTTTCCAAGGTGTGGCGGCGCAGGGCGTTCGTTCTCTCCGCGCTGGCGCTGTTGACAGTCAATGTCTTTATCCTGTGGTATTCAAGCCTTGGCGGCCCGTCCGCGCCGGGGCTGACGGCTTACAAGAAGCTTTATACCGACATTTCCGGCATGAGCGAGGAGGAGAAGCACGCCTATGTGGGTAAGCTCCGGGAGACCGTCGACGGCGTATCGTTTGTAGAGAACATCCTGCTCCTGCGCGCCTCCGGGATGGGGGAGCAGTTCGCCGAGCAGGAGCTTGCGGAGAATCCCGGCGTCTTTGAAAAATACTACGACCTCTATACCTCTGGGGCTTACCTGCGCTATACCGATTCTCTGGCGGCGGAAAAGGCGTTCATCGACAGGATATACGGTGAGGAGAGCAAGGTCTACGGCTTTGAAGCGTATCTTCAGGAGATTCAGGAGCGGGAAAATCTTCTGGGCGGCATCTCCATCTTCGGAGACGCCCAAAACGAGGACAACTTTTCCACCCGGAACATCCGAAAAAGCGCCGCCGACCACGCCGCTATGACGACGCAGGGCGTCAGCTGGGTTCCCACCGCGCCCGTTACCGCGCCGGCACAGAATCTGTGGTCTGACCTACTTTTGATCACGCTGTCCTTTCTCTTTGTCACCGGCCTTGTGTCCGACGAGAAGCAAAAGGGACTGGCGGCTGTCACCAAGGCCACAAAGCGTGGCGTGGTTCCCACCATAGCCGCCAAGCTCCTGGCTCTGCTTGTCTACTGCTTTGTGACGGAGACGGTGTTCTTCACCGTTAACGTCCTCTTTTCCGGCGTTACCGCCGGGTGGTGGGATTTATCGGTCCGGCTTCAATCGGTGGCCGCGTATAGGGAGAGCAGTCTCAAGTTCACCGTCCTGGAGTTCTACGCCCTGTCCGTGGCCGCAAAGAGCCTCACGCTGTTTGCGGCCTTTGCGCTGATCACTGCCCTTTGTATCGTCAGTGGCCGTGTGACCGTTCCGTACTTTGGAGGCGCGGCCCTGTGGGTGGTCAGCTTCGCGCTTTGGCGCTTCGTTCCGGCGGCCTCGGCGGCAAGTCCCGCAAAGCACCTCAATCTCTTTGCCCTCCTGCGGACGGAGAGCATTTTCGGAGCCTATCTAAATCTGGACCTGGGCGGGAAGCCTGTCTCACGCATGGCGTTGAGTCTGGGCCTTGGGTTGGCCATAGCCCTTGTGGGTATCGCCCTGGACCTTTTCCTGTACCGGCGTCCCGTGGGGCTAACGGCGGAGCGGGCCTTGCGCCCCCGTCCGTGGCCCTTCCGCCCCCACGCCTCCCTCACGCGGCATGAGGCGTACAAGCTCCTCATCACCAATCACGGCCTTGCTATCCTGCTGGCGTTTACCTGTCTTATCGCCGCGCAAGGCCTTTCCAAACCCTACACACCCTCCTCCATGGAGCAATATTATCAGAGCGTCATGCTGAGCCTGGAGGGGGAGCTGACGGAGGAAAAGGAGGCGCTCATCGCCTCCGAGACGGCCCGGTTTGACGAGGCATTTGAGGAGATTCGCCAGATCGATGCCGCCGTGGCCTCCGGGGAGATTTCGGAGGACGTGGGCGATGCGCTGAAGGCCAACTGGCAGGCCGTCACCGCCTTTTACCCCGCCTTCGAGCGGGTACTGGATCAATACGAGCTTGTCAAAAATGGCGGCGCGTTTCTTTACGACACCGGCTGGCTCTACCTGATGGGCGCGCTGGGCGTGCCGGAGCTGTCGGGTTTCCTCCTCTTGACCATGGGCCTTATCCTTGCCCTGTCGGGCGCCGGAGCCATGGAGTTTTCCAGCGGCGCGTGGAGCGTCCTCTGCGCCACAAAAACGGGAGGCAGGGGCGTTCTGCGGCGAAAGCTTGCCCTCTGCGCCCTGGCCGGGGCAATCTTC
Organism: uncultured Oscillospiraceae bacterium; assembly: GCA_947627085.1. Classification (GTDB taxonomy): domain Bacteria; phylum Bacillota; class Clostridia; order Oscillospirales; family Oscillospiraceae; genus RUG626. The sequence goes on along the minus strand of CANQUO010000002.1, from coordinate 3,000 downwards.
GCTGCCGTCCCGTTCATATTCAGGGCCGTCTCTACGGTCAGGGCCTTTCCCATACACGGCCTTTTCACCCCGGCCCGGATGATCCCCCTTTACCGGGGCCTGCCCACTTTTGTCCCGGCGGGGGCCCTGGGGACAGCGAAGCTGACGCTTCAGATGCTCTGCGGCGCGGTTATGGCGCTGACCGTTGCGCTGTTGTCCTTCTGGCGCGGGAGCCATATCCAAACAATTTTTCTCGCGTTCCTGCTCCTGGCCGCCCCCTGCGTCCTGTCCGCGCTGGGCCTCAAAGCCGCCCAAAGCTTCTCGTTATATCCTGTATACGCCTGGTTCTTTACGTGAGGGGCGGAGATAGAAGATGGATCGTGTGTCGCCAAGAAGAAAAAAGCGGGGAGTGAGGCTGGCGGTGGCGTATGCTCTGCAAGCCATATTATCGCTGTCAGTCCTGACCGCCGCAATACTGGTGTTCTGCGGCGTACTCTACATTCGGGAGCGGCTTTCCCCGCCTGCGCCGGCGCCGACGGACACGACGTCAGTTGACACGCCGCCGCCCACAGACACGCCCCACATCCCGCCGGCGGCTTATGAGCCCTACGAGTTCGGGACGCCCCTGGAGGAGAGCGCAGCCGTCCCGGACGGATGGTTTGACGACGCGGTATTTCTCGGCGATTCCCGTACAGAGGGGTTCCAATTATTCAGCGGCCTTAACCATGGGACATTTTATTGTCACAGGGGGATGAGCGTATTTAACGCCGACAGCGACGACTACCGGGTTTTTAATGTGGGCGGCGAGGCCGTCACGCTTATGGGGGCCGTGAGGGCAAAACGGTACGCCGCCGTTTATCTGATGCTTGGTATCAACGAGCTTGGATACCCCGTAAGCTCCTTTGAATCGGCTTTGTCGGAGTTGGTTGAGGATATTATTTTAGCACAGCCGGAGGCGGTGATCTACCTTGAGACCCTCCCGCCCGTCAACGATGCACAAGCATACGAAAATGGCCTCCCAGAATATGAAACCGCCGCTAATGTGGAGAAGTTCAACCAGGTCATCGTTAAAATTGCTGGGAAAGAGCGCGTTGTCCTCCTGGACACAGCCTCCTGCTTGCGTGACTCGGAGGGACAGCTCCCGGAGGAGTTTACCCGTGACGGCGTCCACTTCTCCGCCGACGGTTATGCCAGATGGGCTGACTACCTGAGAACGCACACGATGGAGCCGGAGCGGTATTTTTACAACAGGAACGAAAGATAGAGAGGTTGAATAATGAAAATTACATCAGTCTTTATGCTGTTTGCCCTGCTTATCCCCGTCCTCGCCTCCTGCGGGCAGAATACGGAACCGTACACGACAGGCGACGCCCAAGCGCTCCTTGATGCCGGCGTTTTTGACGGTGATATGGTAAAGGTAGAGGGTTTTCCCTCCGCCCTCTACGGAATGGACAGCGAGGATGTGGTCGACTGCGTCAGCTTTCGTGCAGCGAATACAGCGTCAAGCTATGACGAGGTAACGGTACTTATCCTGGATGACGCGGAAACCGCGGAAAACGTGGTGAAAGCTTTGCGGGAAGTCGTAGAAAGTGAAATTGAGAATGCCAAGGCCTACTGCCCCGCCGCTGTTCCGCGTTTACAGGCGGCTGTCATCGACCGAATAGGGTACACCGTGCTTTTCGCTGTTGGCGACCCTGACACCCTGCCGGATGCTGTGAACAGCCTCCATAAGTGATATGGGCAGAGGTGTGAAAAAAAGGCAGGCGGCCGGCGCTCCGCTCCCACAGCGAAGGAAAAAACGCGGGGTGAGGCTGGCGGTGGCGTATGCTTTGCAAGTGCTTTTCGCCCTGCTGGCGGTGCTGCTGGTCGCACTTCTAATCTGCGGCGTTTTGTATGTCAGGGAGCACATCTTCTCCAAAAGCAATGGCGAGGACCAGCCAAATGGGGAGAATTTCACGGATACAGGCGGGGGAGCGGCGTGGAGCAATCCCGCAACGGAAGCCATCGAAGCATATGTGGTCGTGCTGGACGCCGGTCATGGCGGTGTCCAGTCCGGCTGTGAGTTTGACGGTGTGCTGGAAAAGGACATCACTCTTGCCGTGACTATGCTTGCCGCTGAAAAGCTGAGGGCCGAGGGTGTGACGGTCATCCTGACACGGGAGGACGATACGGACGTGTCCTTAGACGAGCGGTGCCGGATTGCCAACAATGTTGGCGCTGATCTGTTCGTCAGCATTCACTGCAACTCCTACACGGAGGATACATCCGTCAGCGGCTTTGAGGGCTACTACCACAACGGAACCAAGGGGCAGCGCCTGGCGGAGTACATATTGGCGGCGGCCAATGCGCTGGGTGTCAAAACCCGCCACGTCAAGGACGCCAACTACCAGGTCATTCGGGACACCACAATGCCCGCGGCGCTCATGGAGATTGGCTTCCTGTCCAATCCCGCCGAACGCGCCAGGCTCCAAACTGAAGACTATCAAACCACCATCGCCCAGGCCATCGCGGACGGTGTGCTGGCGATGAAAGCGGCGGGGTAGCAACGTGCCCACGTTGGCGAGGGGTTTTATATTTGTTGCCTTTTCGTATTGTTAATACCATTCCCCTCCCAAAAATTGCAGGGGGTCCCCCCGCAGAATTTGAGGGGCCGTAGTTGAGTTCTATCTTGCTTGATAGAGTATGGCAGAGAAAAAAGCTTATTTTGCCTACTGCGTCCAAAATATTGACGCCTTGACTTTTCCTCCGCTCAGAGTTACTATGCAGCCATCAAATCGCTGAGTTTCTCTCCCTTTTGGGAGCTTATCCGAATCGTCCATGTCTATTTGTGCCGCAATTCCGTCTGACCCACAACCTGACCCACTGCACGAAATATGCGGGTGGAAACAGTGGAGGGGATAGCGGGAACGAGCTGCTGGTTTTGGAGGGGAAAGGGGCGGAAAGGCTTAGAAATGCCCGGATTTTTATAGCGTTTGCAATTCGTAAGCATATACGCATTTCTGCTCCGTGACGTTTGCGGGT
>CANQUO010000001.1 GCA_947627085.1 uncultured Oscillospiraceae bacterium | reverse complement strand
CTGCAATTGCAGTTTTTGAGCTTATTATCTCACACCTGAGAGCCTTTTGGGAGGCGGGAGGTTATTGAGCGGTTACGTAATTTGCTACGCCAGTGCCGGATGTGCGGTAATTGATTCTTGCACATAAATGAGAATCAGGCAGTGTTTAAAATGAAGCTTCATAACGTAGATACAAGGAAAATCCACAAGCGAGCGTGCAAAAATACTATACCCGCCTCATGAAGGATGCCATGATTTAGGAAAAGCTCAAAGCTTGGGCGGAGCCATTTGACTATGCCAGCGGCAAAGCGCTTCGGCAACTGCAGAGCAAAGCCATCAGCGAGTTTCTATAGCAGATGTCTTCACCTGGTTGAGAGGAGCGGTTGAACAGCAAGTAGGCCCAGATTTATAAAAGAGAATCCGCCCGGAGCCAAAGCTCTACGGGCGGGTCGTACTATTAAGGGCCTGTATTTTTTTACTTATAAATTGCTTATATTGACGTTCACTATATCAGAAAAAGCCAAGCGGTGGAAAACTTTCATAACGAGGAAAGCAACGTAGAGAATACTTTGTGTATTGCCAACCGCATAACGAAGCATAATGTGAAGAACCATCTGGAATGTTTTGCTCTAACTAAGATAGTGCAAAACATTGCCATGGCCATTTTTCTAACTTGAATAACAACGCGAAAAAGCACTCACAGTTGCTGGCGGAATTTAATACTGCTTGTTCCTCCGCGTCCTCTGGCTAATTCATTGAGCTTGTCATATCCAAGTACTTTTACCAGATTCTCTATTTGTCGAGCATTAGAATCTATATTGTGATAATAAATAATTGTTTCCACACTATCCGCGGTGATGATTTCTCTAAGGACATCTTTATCCGTAGCGTCCAAAGAATGGCCAATAATAAATAATCTTTTTTCCTCTTGACGCTTAAACCACTCTGTATAGTTATAGTCTGTGTACTTGAATATTCTCTGGTAATATTTTTTAAACCTAATATATTCCACCCTTGTATCACGGTTTAACTCGTCCAAGTACTCATCTATACCAAGCACCATATTATTTGCGCGCTCATTTTTAAAGCGAGCCTTTCCGTGAATATAGCAGTATTTAGGTTTAGTATCAAGCGAGGGTTCATATATTTTTTCAAAAGTATCGGTGTAGTTAAATGACAGCACCGCATCAACACGTCGGATCTCTGATAAAGCATAAAGTCTTTCTGATGGCTTTATCATCTCTACACATAACCGCAGATAGATTTCAAGGCATCGCGTTAAACGCTCCAAATCAGAGAGGAGGCGTTTAGTAGCATTTGGTTCTATTGTAGAAACCCTGGTGCTATCAAACAAATTATACTTTTCCAGTATACCGGGCATAGCTTTTGCATAATGTACTGTTCCTACACGATCGTCATAATCCAAATTGCGCAATTTATCAAACGTTTGAATCACTATGGCTATTTCGTGTTCAAAATCAACCCATCCGTCTGGTGCGGTTTCATTAATCTTTAAAAAGAATTCAATCCAAACATTGTCCTTCGAAAGCCTCAACATTTCTTTAGAACGTGATTCTTTATAGTTAGGGTACTCTTTCCGCAAATAAGACTTTACTTCTGGATTAGTATTCATTTTTTCAATAAGGTCCGCATAACCTGGTTTATTCTTGTAATCCGGCGCTTTACTAAGAACATAAATAAATCCAAGGAAATCCTTATACCTTGTCGGTAATCCATGGGCCAAGTCAAATCCGTTTCCAATTAGTAAAATGTTCACCTTTTCACCTCCCACACGCTCTCATCCCCGCAGATATTACGGATTTTTAATCTCAGAGGCATCTTGTCCGCATGGATAGACCCTGTCCAGAAGTCTTTGGTTTTCGTTCCGTTCAGGGTGATGAATCCGTTCTTGTCGATTTTGACCTCGCTGTCGGAGTGCCATTCGCCCTCCGTTGATGTGCAGTCAAGGCTCAGGTACTCAATAAGCTCCAAACCCTCGGCGCTGATTTCAATGGGTTTGAAGGGCTTTTTGGCGGAGTTGAGGCGCGATTTCTGGTTAAACTCGTCAATTTTCCGCGTAACACGGTCGCTGATGAATTTGTCTATCACCACGTTGTAGCCGCCAAACATGTCGCTCTCGTCCCGCTCCACGTGAAATTCCGCGTAGTCTCCCACCACTACATCGTCCAGCACAGTCTTCAGGTCCCGAAGCTCAACCTCCACCAGAGTGCTGTCGTCGTCCTTGATGAAGCGCCGGATAGCCTCCTCGTCGGTGATGTCTATGTAGTAGACGATGACCTTCTTGATACTGCCGTCCAGCTCCGGTATGGCCTGGTGGAGAATGCGGTTCATCATCACCTCGTCCAGAAGCTTAGAGGAGCTGTCCATCAGGTTCGGGACATAGACAGGCACGGTCCCAAGGCGGCTGTCGGAGATGACACCCTCCCAGAAGGAGTCCAGGGAGTCCTCGTTCTTAAGGCCGGGAATCAGGGACTTTATCTTCTCCATGGTCTGGACGGGATTGCGGTAGAGCTGAACGCCGTCCTTTATCTCCATCACATCAAACTGAGCGCCGTTCGCTCTGAGCCGGTCACGGGTAGTCTGAGCGGAATTGAGGCCGATGTCACAGTGGATGAAACGGCGGCCCAGCTTAGCCGCTACCGCCGCCGCGACGCCGCTGCCGCCGAAGAAGTCGGCGACGAGCATACCTTCATTCGAGGAGGTCTTTATGACCCGCTCCAGCAGAGCCTCCGGTTTTTGGGTGGCGTATTCGGTATTCTCTATTGCCCCGCCCTGCACAGCCGGAATATCCATCCAAAGGTCCTGCAAGGGCACTCCTTCTGACTCGTCCAGGTATCTTTTGCGCTGTGGCACGGCTCCAGGGCGCGTCTGTATCACCTGCCCGTTCTCGATCATTTTGTTCATGCTCTCTTTGCTGAATGCCCAATAGCGTGTTACGCCCATTACCTCGTAGTACGGGTTACCCTTTGTCGCCCCTCCAGGTCCGAGCATGGATACCAGACGGTACTTCCTGCCGTCCGGGTCTGTGAATTTGTAGAAATTCTTTATATATTCCTCAGAGTATGGGGTATAAACCGTATTCAGAGTGTATTCCTCCGAATTCGTATAATAAAATATCACATCGTGAAGCCGTCCGAGATGCTTCGCTCCTTGCCCCACGTCCGAATGTGAAAAGGTGCGCTTCCAGATTATTTCATTTATAAAATTATTCTCTCCAAAGACCTCGTCCATAAGTATCTTCACATAGTGACCGATGTGGCTGTCAAGCTCCACATAAATTGAGGCGGTCGGGCTCATGACGCTCTTGATGGCCATGAGGTTCTCATACATCCAGTTAAGGTACTTCTCCTTATCCCACACGTCGCCGTACATCTTCTCCTCGAAAGCCCGGAGCTCATCGACCTCAAGCTCCTTCTCCGCCTCAGCGATAGCTTCGGCCACCTTTGGATTGCGGCGGATATAGACCTTCTTGGCGTAGTCCGCGCCGCTGGCGAATGGAGGGTCTATGTATACAAGGTCCACCTGAATACCCCGCTCCTTCAGATAGGCGCAGGCGGAGACGCACTCACCCCGTATGACCATATTCCCGTCCGGGTTCTCCCCCACCCGCTCGGTACACTCCACCTCATAAAGCGGCATCCCGCGCTGGAGAACCATGCGGGTATCGTCCACGCCCTTGTATTTCAGGACGCGGTTGAAATTGAGGACAGCTTGGCCGTCAACGGGTTCTGGGGTGAAGGGGATGTATTTAATCGGCATGTATACTCACCTCGTACTTTTTAATTTATAAAAAATTCGATTCACGACAACGGGTCTCTTGAAACCTAAATCCTCTTGTATTTGTGTGACCATTTCTTCCTTAAGCTCCTCCAATTTCGGATCACCGGCTATATCGTCCGGACCTAAACCAAAGACTACGGTGAAAAAATCATCGTAACATTTTTTTACACTTTTGCTGGCATATAGTTGAGCCTTTGCCGTCTCCTTGAAAATCTCATCGCTACATTGCTCGCGATTTGCCGGGTCGATTCCTTTCATATATATAAGGTTGATCACCTCTAATAATTTTATATATGCGTCCTTTTTGTCATTATAAATTATTTCCCGTTTCTTCAGATGCTCTGAAAACAAAGTACCCGTCAAACCTCCGGCCGTGGCCAACTCGGCGCCGAGAATAATTGCCCATAATTCGCTCAAGTTAGCGCCTCCTCAAAAAACTCCTCAATCTTCTCCTTGACTATCTTCATCCGCTGTTTCTCGTCCATACTGTCCTCCAAATACAAATACTCAAACCTCTCATACCCGAATTTCTCGTTGTTCTTCCTGATAAACTCCGTCTCCATGAAGGCGCGGCGGTCTTTGAAGCTTTGGGCGTCGGCGTAGGCCTCGCCTTTGGTCTCGACGATGATGGCCTTATGTATCCGCCCCTCCCGGCGCTGGAGGATGAGAAAGTCCGGCGTGTAGAGGCCAATATACCGCCAGTGGCCGTTTACGGACTTGTAGCACTTTATCTTAAACTCGGTAAGCGCCCTGTCGCCGTTATAGTAAAGCTCCAAGTCAAACGGCTTTAGCTTTTCCCCGCCCAGATACGGCAGGAGCTCGTCCATGAAGCGGCGCTCAAAGCCGCTGTCAGTGCGGTAGGGCAGATAGTGAAAGGATATGTCCTTCTGGGCGTGAGAGCTGCTCTTGCGTCTCAAATCGTCGGCCATCTTTTTATTGCCCAGCTCCTCCAACGCCCTTGCTGTCTCCTCAACTCTGGGGTCCTTTTTCAGCTTTCCGGCATCGGCCAATATGATATTCTCCACGGTCCTCTCGTCGGGGTAATAGGCCTCCGGCTCGTCGGTCCTTACGATCGGCCTGAAATTTGCTATATTGAGAAGCCCGGCCTCCTCCGGTATGAGCTCCTCCACCGTCTCAAAGGAGCGTCTGTCGCTGAATGCCTTGCGAATATTGGCCTCAACTACACGCCGGTCAAATCTGGAGCTGAAAAAGCGGTTGCCGTCACGCTCGTATGTAACAGTATCAAACACCCTTTTAAGCTCGTCACTGTAAACACGAAGGACCTCCATAGTTACAGTCCCGATACTGCTCCGGGCAATCTCATATAACCACCGGGTGAACTCCGCCGGGGTCTCGCCGCGCTCGGCATCGTCGATCTCCTTAATAAATGGCTTCATAGTGAGGTCCGTGGTGGTCACAGTCTCAAGCCCAAGCTCCGCGCCAACTGTCGCGGCGGCAATGTCCCGCCCCGGATCGGCTGGCTCGGCGGTAACGGTATCAAATCGGACGCAAAGCTGATAAAACTCCACCTTGGGGAGCTTGAGATATTTCGTCCTGTCATATCGGTTCAGAAGCTTTTCGCCGCACTTGGCGTCGGTAAACTCCCGAAGGGTGATATGGTGCTGTTGTTCAAGCTGCTCGTTGAGCTTTTCGGCGTTATCCGCATTTAAGTAGATCAAGGCCGTTTCCGGGGCGTCCTTGTCCACCTGACGCAGACACCGGCACGAGGTCTGGAGCACCATGTTTTTGGGGCAATCTCCCTCCTGAGAGAGGATTATACCCGTAAGACTCTTGCAGTCCCAGCCCTCCTTGCCTATCTGTACCAGAAGGACGATCCGCGTGCGGGAGATGGGCTTGTCCAGAATGTCAAATTCCATCTGGCTGTCCGCCGGCTGCGGGTACTGTTTGTTGCCCTTGTGAAAGCGCAAAATGGTATTCTGGGAAAGGCCGTATTCGGCGGCCACAGACGACACCAGCGGATAGACAAGCTGTTCCAGCTTTTCAATGGTGCCGCAGTAAATGCCGAGCTTCGCCGTTGTGCCGTCACGGTAGACGGTATTTTTGTATGTGTCAAGAAACTCCCGGACGCCGTTTTCGATGATGCGGGCGCTGTCGGCCATGTCGGCGATCTTCACCACCGGGCGCTTGAGGAAGTTGCCCACACCGGCAATGAGCGGGTAGTAATAGACGATATTGGTGATCTCCGCCGTGGCCACGGACAGCTTGTCCGTCACGGCGTTTTTCTCCGGCTTTTCCAGATACGGCGTGCCGGAGAAGCCCACTACTGAGTTTACAGCGCCATTCTCGGCCCAGCGGCTGACCACGGCGCGGAGTTTAATCTCGTCGCTGACGGCGTGGTGGACCTCGTCGATAAACACGGAGAGGGACGGCAGCTTGCCGATGAGATTCCTGAGCTCATTGGCCTGCCTGTCCTTCTCGTCCTCGCTGTCCTCCAGCATATCGAACTGACCGTTTTTCTCCTCGATACGGTAGAGTATCACCTTTTCGGCGTTGGTGACGGCCACAAGGCCAAAAAGCTCCGTCAGGGGCTGGTGGTTCGCAATTTTCTGGACGTTTGGGTTCTTGGTTTTATTTGACTTCTTCGCCGTTTTCTCCTGGTCCAGCACCTCGAAGGATATCTGGCGCCGAACAGCACTTGCGGAGGGCTCCGGGAGCACCCATGAGGGATCAAAATTCTGGATCGTGCGCAGGCTGGGCACCACGGAGGATTTAAGGCCCGAAGGCGCGAGTATGATGAAATTGTGGGCAAAAGCCGTGTTTTTCGGCTCATTCATGGCAAAGTAGAGGTCAAGATAGATGAACGCCGCCATGAGATATGTCTTTCCCGCCCCCATGGGCAGGCTGAAAAGATAGTCGGTATAAGTCACATTATAAAAGGACCTGCGGAAAAAGTAGGCGCAGTCAACGCTCTCCGGGTCAGTTGCCAAAACCCTTTCAAGCTCCGGCGACATCTGCTGGTCCCTGTCGCTTTTGAGCGTGGCGTATTCGTAGAGCGCGGCGGCGGACGGATGGACCCTGAAGTAATTTTTCACGCTGTCCGGCAGGGCTAATTCCGCGATGTCAAGTGAGTTGAAGCGCCCCTCGGAAAACAGCCTGGAAAGCGGTTTGCAACCGCAGGCGATCTTCAAAAAGAGGTACGTCTTTATGGCGTCCACCTGCGCATCCCGCATCTGTCCGCGGGCCTCCATATATTTAACAAGGTCCCGAACCGTACAGTCCTCCGACCCAAACCACCTGTCCCTGGCACTCTCGATCATCCTGTAAAACATCCCGACCCCTCCGCCGCGTTTTTATACAAAAAACCACTGTATATTATAGCAAAGGCGGTAGAATTACGCAAGATATTGGGGGAAGGAATATATATTTTCCTTAAATCCTGATACAATGCGTTGAAGGAAGGCAAATGATAAAAGCAACTATCGATTAATATTTATCCGTGAGTATCTCCACCATTAACTTTGCTCCCAAGTTGAACGCCTCACGGAAACGTCTTTCACCCATGGAGCTCGCCGCATCGAGACAGTCGTCTTTAATTGCGCCAAGGATTGCTCTCTCCTGCTCATCGAGAATCGCACGTAGCTTTCATGTATTCGCTTCAAAACTTCCTTTTCCTCCGGCGTTGGTCGGCCCATTTGCTCGACCGGGCAGAGATTGCCGTAATAAAGCTCGTTGATAAGATTATCCATCTTCGTCCCTCCTTGGCAACACACAATACCGCAGAGAGGGTTGAAAGTCGAGAAGAAGTTGTTTGGCAGAAGGGAGAAAGTCGCTTGTGCGAGCACTATGAATTTGTGTCATCACTGGTGTCACAAATTCGGATTTTGAACAGCGGCCAACGGTGATGTGTTGACCAACCCGCGTGTGACGGGAAAGCACCGGGCAGGACGCGCCCGGTGCTTTCCCGTTATTATTCCTCACATTATCTGCTACATAAAATTTCCCATGGTCTCTGTAGCCTTGTCCTGCATCTGGCGGGTGGCGTGGGTATTTTTTTGGAGAGGCGCAGATGTTCCTGATGCTCGTCCTCGTGGTAGCTGTCTACCGCAGCCTGCAGGTCGGGCCGCTTCGTATAGCGCTCATGGGCGGTAAAGAAGCGTAACAAATAAAACAGATGAAGGCACCCGCCCACACCATTCCAAGCAAGGGAGATACGGTAGAAATATTCACTGAAAAAAGCTACAATTATTTTGAAAACCCGGGGAATATCTTCTCGGAAATGTTGTCTTTACAGGTGAAGGCCTTCAAAATCAAATCTCGGAAAGGGGGATCGGAATGGAGGACTTGGAGATCATCGGATTGTATTTCAAGCGGGATGAAAAAGCGATCTCGGAAACAGCGGCGAAGTACGGCGGATTTTGTCACACAATCGCCTTAAATATATTGTCAGTCCATGAGGACGCGGAGGAGTGTGTCAACGATACATATTTGCGTACATGGGACTCGATACCGCCGCAAAAGCCGGATAAGCTTGGCGCTTGGCTCGGGAGAGTAGTCCGAAATATCGCGTATAACCTTTGGAAGAAAAACCATCGGCAGAAACGCTACACGGGTATGGAGGAAATCCTGAACGAATTAGAGGATTGCGTACCGTCTCCTGTTTCCGTAGAAGCCGAAATTGAAGAGCAGGAATTGACCGAGATCATCAACGCCTGGCTCAAGTCCTTGTCGGAAAACGACCGCGACCTTTTTGTAAGCCGCTATTGGGCCGGAGAGGCGGTAAATGTACTGGCCTGGAGAGAGGGCGTTTCTCCGGCAAGTATGGCAAAGCGGATGTACCGGCTGAGGCTGAGCTTGAAATCAACACTTGAAAAGGAGGGCTACTCCCTATGAAAGAAAAAGAGACTGAAAAACTGTATAACAGCATCTCCAACATCGACAGCCGGTACATTGAGAGCGCGCTTTCCTATAACGCAAAAGCAAGCCGGCGGGTCCGGCACGCACTTATTGCGTTGGCGGCGGCCATTTTGGCCCTGTTCCTTATGGGGGCCGGCTTCGCCGCGGTAGTATATGGCGACAGCATACAAAGCTGGTTCGGCCATTATTGGAAAGTAATTACGGGCCAGGCCATGAGCGAGGGACAAACGGCAATTATCGAACGCTTAAGTCAAAGTATCGGAATGAGCCAAACAATAGATGATGTGACCGTGACTGTCGACTCCGCTACGATAGGCAAAAATAACCTTTTCATCCTCTTGAAAGTTAAAGGGTTACAGCATAAAAACAATGTTGAGTATGACTTTGGTGACGTGACGCTGAATCTTGCTCCAGAACCGGCACAAAACCAGAATAGCGTTGCCGCATATGGAATTCGCCACCGTGAATGGGATGGCGACGGAACTGCCCTGATATTGATGGAATACAGCTATACAAGCAGCTTGGATAGCAAAAGCGGCACGCGCCCCATCAATATCACATTGACATTGACCGACCTGTTACAATGCGGAAATAATGAAACAGTTATAGAGGGTGAATGGAGGTTTGATTTTTCTTTGGACCGCGGCGAGGCGATACAAGCGACGCGGTTACCGGATACTGAGGTCATGGCGTTTAACTCGGGTAAAAACGAAGCGGTCCCCGTTATGATAAGGAATGTTGAATTGTCGTCTACCGGGTTTAACTTCCAATACGATTATCAGCACGGGACCTTATCGATCGAGGACGGTATTCAGATAGTGTTGAAAAGCGGAAAGGTGGTCGGAGAAAGCGGCGGCAGTGGGACAGTTATGGAGGACGGTACAACTCTGAACTGCTCCCATCAATGGCAGTTTCCAATCAACCTGAATGATGTTTCCGCGATTAAGATAGGCGAGGTTATGATTCCTGTTCCCCTGGAAAATATCAGTTAAGTATCCTATTCTCACTGTTCTGCTCCGGATATGTGACAACCGGCGGTTGAGGTCCTTCCTTAAATACTTGAATACGCGTCGCTTTCTTTTCCCGCGCTGACATGATATGATTATCACAATACAGGAGAGGGGCGAATGGCATGATAAATAAACAGCATTTTGGGAAGCGTACCGCGAATTTCCGGCGCAGAATGGGACTTTCTCAGGCCCAGCTTGCGGAGAAGCTGGGCGTCAGCACCCAGGCAGTCAGCAAATGGGAGACAGCGGCGGCGCTCCCGGACGTGGAGCTGCTGCTTGAGCTGTCCAAGCTTTACGGCGTTTCCGTGAATGAGCTTTTGGAGAGCGACGGCTTTTTGGCTCATATCGCAAGCCGTTCATTTGAGGAGAGGGACGGCATTGCCTGCTTCGTGCCGGCTGAAACAAACTCAGAGCGTGTACAGTGGGAGCGGGATATGCGGGCAGAGGGCTGGATCGCGCGAAACTGGCGCGCCGCCTGGGGCCAACCCGGGGGCTGGTCAGACAGCGGGAACGGCGGAAGTGTTGCAGGTGAACGGGGCCGACCAAACGATTTAAGAATTGGCCGGAAAATCGCGGAGCATGGCGGTGTAATTCTTGACATCGGCTCAGGACCGGGCGGCGGATATATGCCGTTTGTCCTCCAGGCCGACCCGTCCGCGCAAATCATCATCAGTGACCTGTCCCACACCGTGGTGGAGGAGTGGAAGCGCTTTCTGGATCAGGAGCTGGACTCTCCTTTTTTGTACTACGCGGCGTTGGACTTCTGCGATATACCATTTGAAAGTTGCACGGTGGACGCGATCGCTGACCACGGTGGAATTATTAATTGTATCGGCAATCAAAGCACTGCTCTGCGAGAATGCTATCGGGTATTAAAGCCCGGCGGTATACTCGTCAGTCTGAACGGCTTCGTTACAAAAGAGGCGCTGGCGAGCCTGCCGGATCATGCGCAACAAGCTCTATTAAAAGACTATCCGTCTATTTTCAATAATCTCTATGAGGATACGGTTTTGGCAGGCTTCCGAAAAATTGACAGCATGGTAACGGATACCTGGACGACCGACGAGGGCGACAGCGGTATCGCTGAACTCGCCCGTGACCTCGGCGTTACGGTCCGATTCACGGAATACGTGCGGTTCTGCGAAAAATAGAAGCTGAGCGGCGATTATTACCGGGTGTCCGGGGGCGAGAGCGGGTTTTTCCGCCATCTGGCGGTGAGCCGGGACAAGCGCCGTGGCGTTTACGGGAGAGGATAGTAAATACGAAAGGCGATCGCCCGCGCCGCAAGAGGTTTGAGGCCGTTCCAGGGTGAGCTGGAACGGCCTCAAAATTTTTCTGTTTTTCCCCGTTTCCCCCAAAGCCGGAGGGGTTGAGCTGGCGACATCACAAATCAAGAACGATCATGAAAATGCCGGGTCAGATGATCCGGCATTTTTGCGCGGAATCGGATGAGCTTTGGCGGGGATTTTTGTTGACTCAAAGCGGGGGCGCGGGGCTGTCATATTCCAGCATAATATTCAGGACCTCGGTATTGGTGGCGCGCATACCCACGCGGCCAACACGGCCAATGCTGGCGATCGTGGCGTCCACATCCTGCTGAACAAGGCCATCGCCGGGGCGGAAAACGGCCTCGCCGGCCAAGGCGCGTTCCATTGCCGTCAGCGCGGTCTCCAGCGCGGTGTCGATCTTGGCGGCACAGCTTGCCTTGGCTCCGTCGCATAACATGCCTCCCACCGTACCCAACGTATAGGTCAGAATGCTGGCAATGACGTGTACGTCCCCGCCGCGCAAATAAGCCACGCCGCAAGCGGCGCCCGCCGCCGCGCAGGTGGCTCCGCAGAAAGCCGACAGGCTGCCAATGTGACCCTTTTGAAGGATGGCAATAAGGTTTGCTACGGCCAGAGCGCGCAACAATGACGGTTCATCGGCGTTGAGGCTGTGGGCATACACGACGACCGGTAGCGACACCGCGATGCCCTGGTTTCCGCTACCCGAATTGATAATGACCGGCATAGTACAGCCGTCCATTCTGGCATCGGAACCGGCGGCGGCCATCGCGCGTGCCCTCATCATCACGTCCCGCGCGTCGCGGCCACGCAGTAAAAAGCGCCCTACGCCAATTCCGTACGTCCCGCACAGGCCCTCCAGCGCTATTCCGGTATTGCTCCGAATCTGCGGCTCCAATATGGGACGTAAGCTATCGGGGGAACACGTATCGGCAAAAGCCAATATATCCGCCACACTCAATTCGCCATATCCCGCATTTCCAGACGCGGCTTTCGGCGGCGCGCAGGTACCGTCAAGCTGTTGGCCGTCCAATACGCGGCGGGTGACACCGGTGTGGCGGTGGCACAGCTCGACCTCCGCGCTGTGCCGTTCCGTCCACAGACGGGCCAGCACATATAGATCGTCGCGGTCAGGCTCCAATACGCAACGGCATCGCCCCTCGTCCACCATCGCGCGCGCCGCCGCAACATGCTTCGGCCTTACGTTGGACAGGACCTCCAGCTCCCGTGCCGGGTCTCCGCCAAGCGCCCCCAGCGCCGCGGCGGCCGGCACCCCTTTCAGTCCGCCGCCGTTGGGTATGCAAACGCTCCGCACGTTTTTTATTACGCTGGTACTGCATACCACCTCGATTCGCCGTGGAGGCCCATCCAGTAATTCTCGCGCCAACGCCGCCGCGTAGGCGACGGCGCTTGGCTCGGTACATCCAAGCGCCGGTACGAGCTCCCCGCGCAAAAGCTCCAAACAGTAGTTGTTCAAATCATTGTTCATACATCATTTCCTTTTTCCCGCCCGCCGCGTATCGCTCGCAGATACGCGCCACGGCGGCGATACGGCGGTAGGGCAGGGAGCCGGGAAGTGTACAGTCGCTGCCCAGAAAAAATGGCCGCCCCTGTAAATGGCTCAAAATGTCCAATATCTCCTCCTCCAGCCGGTCGTCGTCCCCCTCGATGAGCGCGCTGTGCCGGTTGTCCAACCCGCCCAGCGGCACCTTACCGGGAAACATCCGCGCCCCATCCCATAATGAGACACCGCTTTCCCGAATGCCCCAGTTGACGATGTCGCAGGGGTAATCGGTAAAGCGCTTCAACGCCACACGGGGCTTGCACATATGCAGGATGACGAACCTGGCTCCGGCATCATAAGCGGCCTCCAGTATCTGTTTGTCAAGCGGGGCTATATATTGGGCGTGTTCTTCATCGGAAAAGCCGTCGCGTTCGCCTCCAAGGGCCGCATAGTAAATACCTTCCGCCCCGGCGCGGACAAAGGCCCTCGCCATCTCACGCAGGGTGGCGGCAATGTTACGGTAGGCGTGAAGTACCGGCTCGGGGTCGGTACGCAGATGGTAAAGCTGCGCGTGCCGCCCCACCGTATCATACCCCGGAACACCCAACAGCGCGTGAGAGGCCGACGCTACCACACCGTGCAGAGTGGCCACGACGGGCGCGTCGGGGCATTGACCGGCGATGGCGCGGATGATCTGGGCCTGCTGTTCGATGAACGGAGCGCCGGCGGTGTATGCCGGCACTTGCCGCCAGTCGCCGGCGTTGAGGATGGAATGGTCACACGGATAGATGTACTCGGTCATCACCTTGCACAGGTCGGTGCGCGACTGCGCGAAATATTCCAAATGTGTACGTACCGCGCTTTCCCCATAAAAGGCTCCGGCGGGAAAGTGCATCCAAAAACCGGTGGGTACACGGTCAGCGGCTTCTCCCTGAAGCACAGCGTATACCCGTTCTTTACGATTCATTGTTGAAAAGCCCTCCTTAAGTTACTGTGTTCCCAGGTATGAGCGCAGTATCTCGGTACTTGAGAGAAGCTCCCGCCCGGTACCGCTTTGTACCACATGTCCCACCTTGAGTACATACCCGCGATTTGCCACGGCCAAAGCCGCCACGGCGTTTTGCTCCACAAGAAGTATGGTGGTGCCCTGGTCGCGAATCTGTTGGATCAACTCAAAAATTTTTTCCGTCAAAAGCGGAGACAGCCCCAGAGAGGGCTCGTCCAGCATCAACAGCTTCGGATCGCCCATCAGGGCGCGCCCAATGGCCAGCATCTGTTGTTCACCGCCGGAGAGCGTGCCGGCCATCTGCCCACGGCGCTCGGCAAGACGCGGGAACAGGTCATAGACCCGGGTAAACGAGTCGGTCCACTCCTTTTTGGGCCGGGTATAAGCGCCCATTTTCAGATTGTTCTCCACCGTCAGGCGCGGGAATACACGCCGGCCTTCCGGCGCCATGACTATCCCCTTTTTCACAAGGCGGTCGGAGCGCATATGGCGCAGGCGGAGCTCCTCGTCCCTGTACACGACCCGGCCGCTACGCGCCGGTATACAGCCGGCCAGCGTTTTGAGCAGCGTGGATTTCCCCGCCCCATTGGAGCCTATCAGCGCCACGATCTCCTTCTCCCCAACGTCAAGGGAGATGTCCCAAATCGCGTGCAGATTACCGTAAAATGTGTTGAGACCCTCAACCTTCAGAAGCATGTCGGATACCTCCCTGCCCAATATAGGCCTCGATGACCTTGGGGTCCTTTTGTACCTGTTCGGGTATGCCCTCGGAGATCACGCGGCCATAGTCCATGACGTAAATATAATTCGAAATGTCCATGACAAGGCTCATATCGTGCTCTATGAGCAGTATCGTAAAGCCCTGTTCCGGAAGGCCGTGTACAAAGTCCGCCAGCTCCGCTGTCTCCTGGGGGTTAAGCCCCGCGGCGGGCTCGTCCAGAAGAAGCAGCCGCGGCGAGCAGACCAGCGCGCGGGCGATCTCCAGCTTCTTTTGGAGCCCGTAGGGTAGTCCGGCGCAACGCTCTCCGGCAAAGGCTGACAGCTTCAGGCGCTCAAGTATCTCCATCGCCGCCTCGCGGGCCGCCCGCTCCTGCTCCCGCAGACGGGGTGTGCGCAGTATCGCGTCCGCCCATCCGTACTCGATTTTTGACTGGTAGCCGATCAGCACGTTTTCCAGGACCGTCATTGCCGGGAATACGCGCAGGTTCTGAAAGGTGCGGGCAACTCCTTCCTTCACATATTGGGACGGCGGCAGATTTTCTATGGGGCGGCCATCCAGAAGGATGCTCCCGGCATCACACGTATAAAACCCCGTCAGCAGGTTAAAAACGGTGGTCTTACCGGCCCCGTTGGGCCCGATGATACTGACTATCTGACCGGCCTCGACCTGGAAGCTCACATTTGACACCGCGGTCAGTCCGCCAAAGGATTTACATATATCCTGTACCTTCAAACGTTCCATCAATCCTTCCCTCCATGCTCTGATTCCCGCGCGATCTTCACGCGTCCGCGAAGCCTGGCGGCGGCACGTCCCAAGGGTGTGGTATCCCAGGGAATGTTTTTGCCCAGCATCATACATATGAGCATGAGCCCGTATATAAGCATGCGGTAGCGATCCAGCTCGCGCAGGGCCTCGGGGATGACGGTCAACAGCGTCGCCGCCGCCACGCTTCCCGGCATACTGCCCATACCGCCCAGGACCACCATGCTCAGTATCGTGGTGGAGAAATCCCCGATGAACAGGTTGGGATTTATATAGAGCATGTAGTGCGCCAGCATCGAACCCGCCATCCCCGCGAAGCCGGCGGCAATGGCAAAGGCCGTGACCTTCTCCCGGTGGACGCGGATACCCATCGTCTCGGCGGCCGTCTCATCCTCCTTAATGGCCCGCAGATTGCGTCCAAACCTGGAGTGTAGAATGTTGCGCAGCGTGATATAGACGATCAGCAATAATGTCATGGAAAGGTATAGATACTGCCTTCCGGAGTGGATCGCGACGCCGAAAAACCGCGGGCGCGGGATGTTGGTCAGGCCCATGGGCCCCCGGGTGACCGAGACCCAGTTAAGCAAAATGAGGCGCACGAGCTCGTTAAAGCCCACGGTGCAGATCACCAGATACCCACCCTGAAGGCGAAGGGCAGGCGTGCCGATAAGCAGTCCCACCAGGGCGGAGAGCACTCCGGCGGCCAACAGGCATATCGGCCACGGCAGTCCGAAACTGAGCGCGATGAGCGCCGAGGTATACGCCCCCACGCCGTAGAAGGCGGCGTGACCCATGGAGACCTGGCCGCAGACGCCGGATATCAGGTTCAGGCTGCACGCAAGGATGGAATAAATGCTCACATACACGCAGACTCGCAGAACATATTGGTTCGTGATCGCCAGGGGCGCGGCGTACATCGCCGCGGCAAGAAGCAGCGGTAGTATGCGTTTTAAATCGAAAAAGCGTTTATTTCTCTGCATGGATCACACCTTCTTCAGCGTTTTTTTGCCAAACAGGCCGTTGGGCTTCAGGAACAGGATGAGTATGAGTATCAGGAAAGCCGGTATGTTCCTGTAATTCGAGCCCAGGTAGGCGGCTGTATAGACCTCGGTAAGGCCGATGACAAGGCCGCCCACAACTCCGCCGTAAAACACGCCTATGCCCCCCAGCACCGTGGACGCAAAGGTTTTTGTGCCGATGGCCGTCCCAATGGAAATATCCACGCTCCTGTACGACATACAGCCCATGACGCCGGCCACGGCGGCCATGGCGGAGCCAATAAAAAAGGTCAGCGACACGATGTTGTCCACCGATATCCCCATGAGTCCGGCGGCCTCGCCGTCCTGGGCGCACGCCTGCATGGCCATGCCCACGCGGGTGTGGTTGATGAAGAGGGTGAACGCCAACAGCAGAACGGCTGTCGCGACAATAATGACCAACTGCACCGCGGTTATGTTGAAGCCGCCAACGCGCAGGTAGTGTCCCTCGAAAAGCGAAGGGTACTGGTGTGTCTCGGAACCCATCGTCAAAAAGAATATGTTCTGCAAGACAATGGATGTGCCGATAGTACATATGAGCATGGCAAACTTGGGCTGGTGACGCACCCTTAACGGACGCAGTGTGAGGCGCTCATACAGTACACCTATAAGTCCAGTCATGAACACAGCCAGCAGAAAGGCTGCCCACATGGGCAGGCCCGCCACAACTGCCAGAATGTAGAAAAGGTAGGCGCCCACCATGTAGACGGTACTGTGTGTGAAATTGACAAGCTCCAAAATGCCGTAGACCATGGAATAGCCAATCGAGGTCAGAGCATAAGTACTGCCCAGCACAAGACCGTTGACGGTGTAAAATAGGAAACTTGACATATTGTCCCTCCATGCGCTGATACGCGCGAAACTTTTTTAATGATCTCCCGGAGCGCGGGTTTCTTCACCCGGCGGCGTTGTCATTCACAATTCTCTTCGCTCGGCTCCGGATGTAAAAACCTCCCGCGCACCCATACTCCTCGCAGATCGCGGCGAAATGCCTCCAGGCCGCACAGAGGATCGCGGTCAAGCATGATAATATCCGCGCTCAACCCTTCGGCAAGGCGGCCCGTAACGCCGTCAAGCCCGCAAAGCCGCGCGGCCCCGGCGGTAGCGCAGTTTATTATCTCCGCGCGCGGCATACCGGCGTCCTCAAGGAAGCCCATTTCACGCGTGAAGTCGCCCTGATCCATCATGAAGCCGCCGCTGTCGCGCCCGAAGGCGATCTGCACGCCTTGGCCGAGAGCCTGAGCAAACCGGCGCTTCTTCTCGCCGATGATCGCCCGGGCGGCCAGTACAGTGTCCATCAGCTGGCCCTCTCTTTCGCCCATGAGCGCGTAATTCATATACGGCTCAAAGGTCGGCACCACAAATACTCCGGCATCTATGAGCTTTGCGTTGATTTCCGGGTCCAGATATGTGGCGTGCTCGACCGAGTCCGCGCCGGCCCGAACGATCATCTCCATGCCCTCGCGGCTGTGGCAATGACACGCCACGCGCCTGCCATGGCGCCTGGCCTCGGACACGATGGCATCCAGCTCCTCCTGAGTCAGCTCCACACAGCCGGGATCCTCGCCCGCCTTGCCAAGCCCGCCTGTCAGCATGACCTTAATAAAGTCCACGCCCTCCCGCAAAAACTCCCGGACCTTGGCGCGGGCCTGGTCGGGTCCCGTAATATCGGTGCCGGGCTCATGCCCGCCAATGGCCTTGATAGGCGTACCGGAGCAGAGCATGCGGGGGCCGATAATCTGTCCCCGCATGATCCTGTCACGCACGGCCAGGGTCTCATACCGCTTGCCGCCGCAGTCACGGATGGTGGTGATGCCGTGCCGTGCCATGCGCTCGGCGTTGACAACGGCGTCAATGGTCAGTTCATTTTCATTGGACGCGAAGAAATCCCGCATATGCCCGCGTCCGCATATCATGGTGCTGTGGGCGTGACAGTCGATCACGCCCGGGAGCAGATAGCGGCCTTCGCCTTCTATCACAGTATCCGCGGGGTAATCTGTCGGGATGCGTCCCACCACTTCTATGGTTTGCCCGTCAATGGCCAAATCTCCGCGGGAAAAACCGCCGCCCTGCCAGATATGGGCATTTCGAATCAAGGTTTTTATAATATCTCCTCCTTATACTAATATTTAGTAAAAATCAGCAAAAGCCGGCCGCGCCCTCCAATCGGCTGGCGCGGCACAGAGAAATAACGCGCAGAACAAATCAGCCTTCCAGCTCCAACATTTGCCATTCCGCGTCGCCCTGGTACTGAAGGATGATATAGTCCTCCTCTACCTGACGGTTTATCCATTTGTTTCCGCCCGTCTTGCCGTCCCAATAGTCTATGCCAAGCAGGGCGTCGTACAATTCGCCGCGTGTGGTCGCCCCATCTCGCAGGCACTTCGCGATCATGGCCGCGCACTCATAGGCGTTGCGCTGGTACGCGTTTGGGACCTTGCCGTCCACGGCCTTGCAGGCGGAAACAAATTCCCTTACTCCCTCATCCGGGTTATCCGCGTAAAAGCCTGTTCCCACGCAGAACCCAATACCGGCGTCCCCAACAAGGTTTGTAAAGTCGGTGGTATACATGGACTGGTTGCCCAACCACTGCACGTCCGTCAGGCCCACCTGCTGTGCCTGAACAAGGATCGTGGCGCACTCTACGTAGCCGAGGTTGACCACAATGATATCCGGTCCACTCTCTTTTATCTTCTGGCACAGGGCGGTGTAATCCCGTACCTCCCCCTCGTTGAAGGTCTCCGCGGCCACAAGGCGGCAATCCGTGCCCGCGGCGGCTAACTTCTCAATGGCCTCCCGGGCGTTGGTCATGAATTCCAACCCGGCGTCGTTGTTCAGCGCGATCAGCGCCACCCGCTTGCCCCCGAATTTCTCCACCGCGTAACGCGAAAGCAAGGCTGATTCAATGGGGATCGTCATACCGCGCTGGAAGGTGTAGCTGTAATCGGTGGCGATGTGGCTGTTGCCGGAATTGGGCACCAGCACGGGCATTTTCGCCTCGTCAAATATCGGCGCGAAGGCCAGCGCGCACGTACTGGTATAGCTGCCGATGGCGGCGATGTACTTCTCGTCGCCGGTCACTATTTGGGCCATGTTGGTGCTCTGCGCGGCATCGGAGGCGTCGTCAAAGACCTCAAATTCCAGTTTTCTCCCGTTGATACCGCCGCTGGAATTCACCTCGTCGCACAGAACGGTCAGACCGGTCACATAGGCGTTGCCGTACTGGGCGTTATCTCCTGTCTGAGGGGCGATCAGGGCTATGGTGTATGGCGCGTCGTCATCCTCGCCACCGGCCTTCCCGCCGCCACACGAGCAAAGCGCTAACACCAGCGCCAGAGACAGAATAATTGCGCATGATTTTTTCATTTTATACAACTCCATTCTTGTAGGTGCTTGTGCGTTTTTATTTTTGAGTGTCAGTAGCATGCATCTGATACTTAAATTATAAGCATGAAGTACGCAATTGTCAAGGCCTTTCCCTTATTATTTTTCCCTCTTTTTTTACCATATGCCGCCGGATAACATAAAACGGGCCTTCCCTTGTTCGGAGAAGGCCCGCTGA
This sequence comes from uncultured Oscillospiraceae bacterium, assembly GCA_947627085.1. Lineage (GTDB taxonomy): Bacteria > Bacillota > Clostridia > Oscillospirales > Oscillospiraceae > RUG626. Next base: position 33,752 of record CANQUO010000001.1, on the reverse strand, counting down.
GGTCTGTCAAAAAGACTTTTTTATCATAAAAGCATCATGTATATTTTTTCAGGGCGTAGAGACGGGCGTTTGAGAGATGGTCCTCCATGGCCTTCGCCGCGGCCTGATAGTCGCCTTGCAGGAGGAGCTCGGTCATTTCGATATGCTCCCGAAGGCTGTCGTCCACCCTCGACTTGTCGCTGCGCCAGATACGGTTACGGTGGTTATGTCCCTCCATGTTGTGCAGGATGTCCCGAAGATAATGGTTCCGGCATGCATCATAAAGCTTTTCGTGGAGCTCCTCGTCCAGGGCGATCTTCTCCTCGATGGTGACGGCGCACCGGCAACGCGTCAAATAGCCCTGCAAATAGTCCCTGTCTATCAGCTCACCGTAACGCAGGACAGCCTGAGGCTCAATGATGATGCGTACATCAAACACCTCGATGACGTCACTTAAGGTGATCCCGTTGACGATGACTCCCTTTTTGGGGATGATGGTGACCAGATTCTCCCCGGCCAAGGTAGTCATAGCGTCATGGATCGGCGTGCGGCTGGCGCCGATCTCCTTCATCAGAGCGGTTTCATTGAGTGCCGTACCGGGCGCGTATTCGCAATTGATGATTCGAGTACGAAGAATGTCATATGCTTTATCCTTGAGATATTGCCGGCTCATGAAATCTCTCCCCTCAGTATAGCAACATTGCGTTTTTAGAATACCCGAACTTTTTCCTCATGTCAAGCACTAAATGCGCGCATCACAGCGGTAACGGTCTGTAATAACGCTCCCGCGATTACCGGAAGCCTTTGGAGCTCCGGAGCATACCGTGTTGAACACCTTCAAACGGGAACTCAAAATCGTGTACCGGACTTTGGTCCCGTGACCTGACGGTCTTGGCGCAAGCGACTCGACTTTTTGTGATATATTCACAACGGGTGACAGCATTTGACCGCCATGTCATCTGGTGGAATTTAATAGCGGAGAAGCTCAAAGGCCGTCCGGAAGGGGAGGTCTGTCATACTCGTACTCATCGCCGAGCCTGGCACCGCGCGTATTACGCCTCCCCTATCTGGCGCCGTGGATCGCGTCGATCCATGTCCGGCAAACGGCGGGGTCGGGGTCACGCAATACACAGCCGAAGGTGATCCAATCCGCACCGCTCTGAGCGGCGTGGACCGCCTCCGCAAGGTCGTCGCTGGTGATGCCGAGGGAGAAGTTTTTTTCACCTGTCAGGATATTCGCAATGTTATCGATCCTCTCCGCGGTGCCGGAGGGATCGGTTATCTCTGAATAGTGGCGGGAGAAGATATGCTCCGCGCCCATGGCCGTAAGCTTCTCCGCCAGGGCCCGCATGTCGCGGGGATGGACGGAGAGGTCGAAGATCGGCCGGATTCCGGCCTTCCGGCATATGTCCACCGAATGGCGGAGGGCGGCGTCCATGTAGCCGGCGCTGAGAAGGACATAGTCCGCGCCCTCCCGGGCGGCCTGCCCGGCGCAGAGGCCCGCGAAGGGGGACTTGTAATCCGCCACAAGCACGGCGTTGGAGCCCACGGCCCGGCGCAGTACGCCAATCGCGCCGTGCCCGTAGCGGTAGATAAGGGGCGTACCCACCTCCAGCCACTCGGCGCCGGCGTCCAGCGCCATAAAAGCGATCTTTTTCGCAAGGTCCATGTCCTCCACATCAATGGCGGCCTGGACCCAGACTTTTGATGGCATATGTTAGCCTCCTTGATTTTTATTTTCCCGGGGCGCGCCGGACATTGTAAGCCACCTTCCGGACCTGTACCGGACGGTCAACAGCAACGCGCAGACGGACTGATCCGCCGCCATAGCCGCCCAGGCGCCCACAAGGCCCCAGTTAAGCCGCGTTACCGCCAGCCACGCCAGGGAGGGGCGAAGCAGGAAGGTAGTGAATATGGACGCCCAAGCCACGAATTTGGTATCTCCGGCGCTTCTTATAGTTCCGGAGAACACGTATTGCAACGCCGTGAGCGGTTGCATCAGGGCCATTATACGAAGGGGCGTCACGCCCGCGGCGATAATGGCCGGGTCCTTTCTGTAAAGCCAGATAAGCGCGCCCCCTCCGAAAGCGTAAAGCGCCGAGAGCCCCAACGCCCCCACACAGCCCAGTCGCGCGCAGGCGGCGCTGTACGTTGCGGCCATATCCGGTCTGCCGGCGCCCAGGCTCTGCCCCGAGAGGGCCGTGGCGGCCACCTGGAAGGCCATGCCGTTCACATAGGTCAGGTATTGGATATTGACGCATATGGTGTGGACAGCGTAGGCGTCCGGCCCCAGGGTGGAGACAACGGAGGTAAACGCCGCGAGTCCCACCCGGACAACCAGCTGTTCGCCCATTGCCGGGAGGCCCAGGCGCAGTATGCCGGCGCAGATATCCCTGTCCATGCGGCGGCACAGGCCCCGCGTCGGGAGGCTAAGAGCTCCTTTCCTGGTGAATACGGCCAGCATCGACAGGACGAACGAGACGGTGAGTCCCACTACCGTGGCCGTCGCCGCTCCGGCTATGCCCATCCGGGGCATACCGAGCCGTCCGCCTATCAGCACCCAGTTGAGAAACACATTCAGGATGTTGGCCGTGACGTTGTAAAAAAGCGGCGTTTTCGCGTCCCCCACCCCTCGCAGAGCGGCGGTGGCGGTGGAGGTCAGAGCAGATGGGACGAAGCTCAGTATGCAGATGCGCAGATACAGCAGGCCCTGCTCGTAAGAGGGCCGGTCCGGCGAGCCGATGAGCCGCAGGAGCCTCCCGGCGAAAATAAAGGCAAAAAGCGCCGCCGCGGTCGACAGCAGGCCCGTGAGTATAAGTCCGTGGCGGAGGACCTCCCGGGCGCCGTCTCCGTCGCCCCGGCCCTTCGCCTGGGCGCACAGCGCCGTCACGCCTATTCCGACTCCCATGAACACCGTTGTGAAAAGGAGCTTTATCTGGTTGACCATGCCCACACCGTTTATGGCGGCGGTGCCCACGGCGCTGACCTGTATCTGGTCAAAGACGTTCACAAACTGCAAAAGCAGAAACTCCACCCCCGCCGGGATGGCGAGGCGCGCGATATCCCGGTATACGCTCCGCCGGCTCCACCCCGCCGGGATGACCGGGCAGAGAACGGGGAGGGGCTTGCCCGCTCCCTCCCCGGGTGTTTTACTGCCGCCCATCAGCGTTCGCCGTAGGCGTCAACGGCGTTGGCGGCAAATAGCAGGTCCTTTTCCTCCTCGGAGAAGAGCCGGCTTCGCTCGTAGGTGTCTATGAGCTGTCTGTAAGTGCCGTCGCACAGCGTACCGGGCATGTCCGAGGCCCAGATGACCTTACGGGGGCCGTATTCGTCCATGAAGTCCCTGACTATCCGCTGGGCGGAGGGGAAGGGATACGCCTCGTCGATAAAGAAGGTGGAGAGGGCCGAGCACTCGAACCACACGTTGTCGTGTTTGGCAAGCTCCCCCATTCGCCTCCACTGGGCGTGCTCCTCCGGCCTTTCTTGGAGCCCCGGGGTCGGCAGGCCCATGTGGCAGACGACTATCCGAAGGCCGGGGTATTCCCTGGCCATCATATCCAGAGCGTCTACGCAGTAGCCGGGGTTACCGGGAAAACCGGCGTCCACCGCCACGGTGAGGCCGCGTTTCTCCGCCTCGGCCCAGGCGGCCCGATGGATGTCGCTGTCGAGGGGGTTCCCGGCGTAAATATTTGGCAGGCCGGGCCTCACCTGCGTCAGGCATTTTATGACCGTCAGGCCCATGTCGTTGTACATCTTCACCCTGTCCGCCAGGTTTTTCACCCTCGGATCAAGGCGCATGGCCCCCCAGAACCTGTCCGGGTGCTCCTGCACGGCCCCTATTGTGTCCGGGATGACGCCGTCGCTGGCCGCCTGCATGATGACGCCCCGCTCCACTCCGGCGTTGTCCATGACCCGCAGGATGGTGGGGACCGTAAAGGCGGTGTTGGAGATTATGTCCGGCATGGCCTGATAGGCCATTTTGCCCCCGATCGTCAGCCTTCCGTTTCGCTCGTAGGTGAACACTCCCTGGGTCGTCCCGAGAAAGCGCTCGGGGTGAATGTGCAAATGCGCGTCGATTATTTTTCTCATTTTATGACCTCCTTACGCCCCAAGGTACTGCTCGATTATCTCCGGCGGTATTTTTGCCGTCTCGCCGTAGTAGACGACCGAGCCCTTCTCGATTATATAGCAGTGGCGGCTGACGCTCATGGCAAAGCGCACGTTCTGTTCCGCCACGAGGATGGAGACGTTGTAGGAGCGAAGCCGCTCCACCACCTCCACGAGCTCGTCCACAACGATTGGCGCCAGGCCCTCGGTTATCTCGTCAAGGAGCAGGAGCTTCGGGTTTTGCATAAGTCCCCGGGCTATGGCCAGCATCTGCTGTTCCCCGCCGCTCAGGCGCGCGCCCTTTACCGACTCGCGGTTTTTGAGGCTCGGAAAGAGCTCGTATATCTTATCCAGGTCCCAGAATCTGGACCCGTCGGGTCCGGCCTTGGCGGCAAGGAGCAGATTCTCCTTCGTGCTCAGCGTTGGGAATATCTGCCTGCCCTGTGGCACGTAGCCCACGCCGGCCCTGGATATCTTATATGTGGGCTTTTTCACCAGCTCCTGCCCCTGGAACATGATGCTCCCGGTCACGGAGGCGTGATTTTTCGGGTTTAGAAGGCCCATTATGGATTTCAGAGTGGTCGATTTTCCCACGCCGTTGCGGCCCAGGATGCAGACGGAATCCCCTTCCTCCACCTCCAGGTCCATGTCGAACAGTATGTGACTGCTCCCGTAATAGGCGTTTACGTCGTGAAGCTTAAGAATCATGCGGCACCTCCAAGGTACGCCTGCTTTACGAACTCGTTCTCCTTTATCCGGGCGGGCGTGTCGCTGGCCACCAGCTGTCCGTGGTCCATGACGGATATGATGTCGGAGTAGTTGAATACGATGTTCATGTCATGCTCGATGAAGAGGATGGTGTAACCCTCCTCCTGATTGAGCCGTCGCACCATGTCCATGATGGAGTAGCCCTCAGCCCTCGCGACTCCGGCCGTGGGCTCGTCCAACAGGAGGACCTTTGGCTCAAGGGCCAATGTTATGGCGATCTCCAGGCGCCGCTGATCCCCGTAGGACAGATACGCCGCCGTCTCGTCTAAAAGATGCTCCATGCCCACCCGGGCGAGCTCCGCGGCGCACTCGTCTCTGAGATAATCTTTCGGGACGGGCCGCAGGCCGAAGGTCTTGCCCAGCTTTTGAATGAGGGCGATCTGCACGTTCTGACAGCAGGTGAGGGCCGGGAAGAGCTGGCTTATCTGAAAGCACTTGTTGAGCCCGCGCTTGGCGATCTTATAGGGCTTCATGCCGGTTATGTCCTCCCCGAAGAGGAATACCTTCCCGGAGCTCAGGGGCGTCTTGTTGACGATGAGGTCCATGCAGGTGGTCTTGCCGGCGCCGTTGGGGCCGATTATGGCCTGCATCTGCCCCTCCTCAACGGTCAGGGACACGTCACGGACGGCCTGGACGGCGCCGAAGCTCTTGCACAGGTTCTCGGTTTTCACCGCGATCTTCTTTTCCATTATCCTCACCTCACTTTTTCAGAATCGGAGCCGCTCTTCCTCAGCCGTCCGGCGACGCGCCGGACTAAGGCCGCAGGGCGGCCGTTGGGGGCGGTTATGCCGTCGGGCAGGAAGTAGCAGCAAAGTATCACCATGACGCCAAAGATCACGCTGTCAAGGTTAGTGACCGTCGGGAGGAAATTCCGCACCAGCGTCACGATCACAGCCCCCAGAACCGGCCCCAGGAAGGTGGCGCCCCCTCCGATGAGGCACATCATCATCGCCTCAAGAGCCATACTGGTATCGATTGAGGTTATATACGCCCCGTTGTTCATTATGGCGTAAAGCACCCCGGCGATCACGCCGAAAAAGCTGCTTATGACGTAGGCCACCAGCCGCAGGCGCTTTATATTCACGCCCAGGAACACCATCCGGGTCTCGTTCTCCCGGGAGCCCTTCAGCGCCGCCGTAAAGGGCGTCTTTGTCAGCAGGTACATCAAGGCGGCGCAGACGGCCGTCACCAGCAGTATAAGCATAAAGCAGTTTCTGGGGTCGTTGAGGGCCTGGGGGCGGACATTGAAGGTCAGCCCCGTCTTGTTCCCTACCCAGGCCCACTTGGCGAAGGCCGTGTACACCAGCAGGCAGACGCCGAAGGACAGAAACAGGAACGACATCTTGTCGTCGCTCTGGAGCATCAAAAAGCCCACCGCGGCGGAGACCAGGGTCAGGATAAGTATGGTCGCCGGGATGGCCAGATATAGCGGCTGGCCGAATTTGGAGACGAATATCAGCACTCCGTAGCTGCCAAGGCCAAAGTACAGCGCGTGGCCAAGGTTCCCAAGCCCCGCGTAGCCGGTCTGGATATTCAGGCTCAGGGCGAAAAGCGCCATGATGACGATACGGCTCATGAGGAGCGTGGTGTTTATGCCGCAGAACACCCCCAGCACAAGGCACAGCCCAACGGCCGCGACGGTGAGGACTGTCGCCGTGAGGTTCAGCTTCTTCATCTCTCAGCGCTCCTTCCTGGTGAAAAGGCCCTGGGGCTTTATCATGATGACCAGCACCATCACCACCGTAGGCACGAGATTATAAAGCTTGGGGAGGAACAGCGCCGCCACGGCGCTGAGCACGCCGATGAACACGGCGGAAGGGAGAGTGCCCTGGATGTTCCCAAGGCCGCCTATGACGAGGATCGGCACTATGGCGCCGAAAGCCCCCATGGCCCCTGTCGCCGTGAAGCCCGATATGGGCAGGTTCAGCGCCCCGGCAAAGCCGCTGAGGGCAATGCCGATCATAAACATCATCATATAGCTCAGGTGCACGTTGACGCCAAGGGCCTCCACCATATCCCGGTTCGAGATGATGGCGCGAAAGCGCATACCCAGTCGCGTTTTCTCAAAAACGATCCAGAACGCGAGCCCGATCAAAAGCGCCGCGCCGATGATAAAAAGATAATACTTTGGTATCTGAAAACTGCCTACCGTCACGAGGCCCCGGAGCCACACGGGTATAGCCAGCGTCTGCACCGACGAGCCCCAGACGATCTCAAATATATCGTCCAGGATATAGGCGATGCCCATTGTTATCATCAATGTGAGCTCCATCTTTTTCCCGACGACGGGGCGGAGCGACAGCTCCAGAAGGCCGCCCAGGAAGAAGGTGACAAGCGTCCCCGCCGCCATGCCCTGAAGGAGCGAGCCCGTGGCCTTTCCGACGATCAGGCATACGCCGGCGCCCAGGACGAAAAAAGCGCCCTGGCCGAAGTTTATTACCCCCAGGCCGGAGATCATCAGGTTCATGCCGGCGGCCGACAGGTAAAGTATGAGCCCCGACGCCACTCCGGTGATCAGGGGCACTACATATGTGGATAGATTCATGGATGTCCGGTCCTTTCCAAGCCAGATACCGGCGCGTCCCGGCGTCTTACCGCCGGGATCGCGCCGTTAAGAGCTTCAATCAGTCAAATCTGTCTGTCACGCCAAGCTTCTCGATGCCGTATGTCTTCATCTCCTCCATAGTGGGCAGATAATCATCCGCGCTGTGGACGGCGGTGACATCGGCGGGCATCGCCAGGTGGTCGTGCTCCTCGCCGGAGTCGACAGCGTCAACGAAGAAGAGGTCCATGGTGAGCTGGTGGTCGAAATCGCGGAAGTGGTGCTCGCTGCCAAAGTCGGTGAAGCTGACGTTCTCAAGAAGGCCCTTGAGGACCTGGCCGTCAGTAATGTCGATGTTCTCGGCCCTGGCGGTCTGTATGGCGTTAAGGAGAGCCTCGCCGGCCCAGTAGAGGTACATTGAATATTCGACCGGCTGATAGTCGGTATCATATACTTCTTTGCCCACGGTGCGGAACGCTTCGCAATAGTCCGCGAAGTCATCATCCCACCAGGCCAAAGGTGTGGCGCCAAAGCTTCCGTCAAAGTTGTAGACCCCCGCGTTTACAAGCGTGGGAACGACGAAGGGCATAATAATGACATCAGACCAGACACTGCTGATACTGTAATAGTCATACATACCCGCCTGCATAACGAAGGATATGACCGCGTTCCCGCCCTGCTGAAGAGTCATTTGAGGCTTCTCCTCTTGGGACATGAGCGTAGCGATGATGGTTGAGAAGTCCGTCTCCGTCTGACTCATACGGTAGCTGGCGACGCAGTGGAAGTCGGGGTTGATCTTCTGCCCCTCATAGAGGAGTATGTTCTCCGCGTCCGCCGCTCCCGCGCCGTCGGTACCGACGTAGGCGTAGTTCTTGATGCCGCGCTTGCCAACGGCCTCCTGGGCCAGGACCTTGATGAAGCCCCAGGCGTTAAGGCCGGTGCCGAAGATATAATCGGAATAGTTGGTAATGGTCATCTCGGTGGAATAGTTAGAGCAGAACAGAACGGGCACTGAATTCTCCCCGGCCCACTGGGCGGCCACGGGGCCGAAGTCGTCCGCTATGGCGGCAATGATCCCCACACAGCCCGCCTCCTTGAGCTCCGTCATACGCTGCTTGAGGACCGAGCCGTCCTCGCCCTGATCTCTGAGTACAAATTCCACGCTGTTCTCATCAAGGCCGGCGTCGGCGAACATCTTTTTCACCAGTCGCAGGCCGATCTCAAAATAATAGCCGGATATCTTGCCGTCAGCGGCCAGCGTCGCCACAACGCCGAGCTTGATCTTGCCGCCGGAGGTGGTGCCACCGGGGGTAGTGCCGGGGTCGTTCGGCTCGGTCGCCGGGCCGCTGGAGCCCTCGGGGACGCTGGGCTCTGTGCCGTCACTGTTGTTGCCGCACCCGGCCAGGATACCGGTCAGGAGAGCCGCGGCCAAAAGCAGGCAAAGTAGTTTTTTCATGATTTTTCTCCTCTTTTCTGTTTATTTTCCACCGGACGCGGCGCGGCCGGCGTCATGACATCTTTTCTCCAGGTCGAACCACCACCGGTGGCCGTAGGTACAGCTGTCCCATATCTCCCGGCCCGTCATGCCACCCATGTCGTGGTCGTCGGAATATACGGTGTTTTTGGCGGCGATATTATTCCTGCCGTAGTCCAGCATCCCGTACATCGCGCCCTTCTCAAGGTAGTGCATGGAAACCAGCTTGAACCCCAGGGCGTCTATATCGGAAAGCTCCACGTCGGGGACCCCGTTCCGGGATACCACGTCCGGGTACATCTTTATCCCCGGGATCGCCGCGGCGATCTTTCTGCACTCCTCCAGGGAGCACAAACCGATCATCATGGTTATTCTTGCCCCCAGCTCCGTTGCCGCCCGCAGGCGCTCCAGCGCCTCGTCAAAGCCCAGCCTCGTCTTGGCGCAGGTCCTGGCAATGAGGGCGCAGTCCGTGTCCCGAAGGGCCTCGACAGCGGCGGCTATCTTCGCAAGATAGAGCTCCCGGTCCACCACGGGGCATGCCTCCGGGCCCTGCTCCACGGAGCGCTCATAGCCCCGGATGCCCGTCTGATCGTCTATGGTTATGGCCTTGGCTCCGGCCTTGGCGAACAGGCGGCACGTGCGGTAGACGTTGGCCGGACTGTCGCCGAAGCCCTCGTCCCCGTCAACTATCACGGGAAGGCTTGAATAATCGGCTATGTTGTCGCAGGCTCTGACCATCTCGGTCACGCTGATAAGGCCGATATCCGGGCGTCCTATCAGGCTGTAGCTCACCGCCGCGGTGCTCAGGAGCATGGCCTTAAAGCCGGTGAGCTCCGCGGCCTTTGCGGACATGCAGTCCCACACGCAGGGGACGAAGAGCTGTTCGCTCGTGGCGAGCTTCTCAAGTGTCGTCAGCTTCTCCATGGGTCCCTCCTATTCTTCCCCGAGGCAGCGCCTCTCCAGCGCCAGCCACTCACGGTAGTCCATCGCGAGCTGTTCCATCCTCTCCGGCATGGTCAGGCCGCCCATGGCGTGGGTGTCGGAAAAGACGGTGTTCTCGTTTTTGAAGTTCTCCCGGCCATAGTACATCATGCCCCACATGGCGCCGTACTCGGCGTAATGCATGGTGATGAGGTTGAAGCCCAACGGCACTATGTCCTTCACGTCCACGTCGGCCTTGCCGTTCGTGGTGGTGATGTCCGGGTACATCTTCCACCCCGGGACCTCCCGGGATATCCTCTCGCAGTCGGCCATATTGTTAAGCCCGATGACAAGCGTCATATCGGCTCCGGCCGCGACGGCCTTTTTGCACCTGTCTATGGCCGCGTCGATCCCGCCGGAGACCTTGACGATGGTCCGCGCGATGAGCAGGAAGTCGGAGCCCTGGGCGTCTATGGCGGCCCTGGCGGCCCTGACCTTGGCAAGCCATACGTCCTCGTCCATCACCGGGTGGGGACTGTGAGCCAAAAGCCGCTCGTAGCCCCGGATACCCGCGGAGTCGTCAAGGGTCATGCCGGCCGCCCCGGCCCTTATGAGCCGCGCGGTCATGCGGTAGGTGTTCAGCGGACTCTCGCCGTAGCCCTCATCCGCGTCAACGATGAGCGGAAGGGGGCAGGACGCGGTGATCCTGTCCACGGCGGCTATGAGCTCGTCCACCGTCATAAGGCCGATGTCCGGCACCCCCACGGCGCTCCACGCCAAAGCGCACCCGCTGAGCATAAGCGCCTTGAAGCCGCACAGCATGGCCGAGCGCGCTGAGAGACAGTCGTAGACGCACGGGGCGACGACATACCCCTCGGAGAGCAACCGGCGCAGGTTGTTCTCGTTTTTCATAAGCATATCTATATCTCACTTCCTCATTTTTTGATACCGGCTCCGTCCGGTCATTTCACGTTGTTGAACTCGTCCTCCAGCGCGAACCACTTGGGGAACTCGGAGAGCGCCAGCTGGACGCCCATCCACCCGTGCTCAAAGGTCCCGCCCATGTCGTGGGCGTCGGAATATGCGGTGCTCTTGTCGGCCATGGTGTGTATGGCGTAGTCCATCATGCCCCACATGGCGCCCTTCTCCAAGAAGTGGCAGGTGACAAGATTGAAGCCCAGGGCCGCGATGTCCTCCAGCTTCACCACCGGCTCGCCGTTCACGGAGTAGACGTCCGGGAACATCTTCCAGCCGGGGATGCGCTCGTTTATCCTGACGCACTCCTCAAGGCTGCCGATGTTCAGCACCATGGTCATGTGCGCGCCGAGCTCGGCGCATCTGGCCATACGCTCGATGGCGTCGTCAAGGCCATAGATGCGCTTGGCGGCGGTACGGGCGATGATGATGCAGTCCGTGCCCTCAACTCCCGCCACGGCGGCCTTGATCTTGGCGCACAGCTCGTCGGCGGAGCAGATGCGTGTATTGAGCTTGTTTTCCTCAGAGTCAGAGTTTGAATAGTACGTCGCCCCGCCGGCGTAGGCCCTCTCCAATCCCCGAATGGAGGTGGTGTCGTCGATGGTTATGGCCATGGCGCCCGCCTTCGCCAGACGCTGGCAGGTGCGGTAGACGTTCAGGGGGCTGTCTCCGTAGCCCTCGTCCGCGTCGATGATGAGCGGGAGCTTGGTGGTGTTGGAGATGCGCTCCGTGGCGGCCACCAGCTCGTCGGCGGTGATGAGGCCGATGTCGGGCATACCGATCATGCTGTACGACAGGCACGCGCTGCTGAGCAATACGGCCTTGAAGCCCGCCAGCTCCGCCACCTTCGTGGACATGCAGTCCCAGACGCATGGCACGAAAAGCTGCTCCTTCTCCAGAAGCTCCTTCAGTGTGGTACGGTTTTTCAACGATACAGGTTCGCTCATGGGTCTTCCTCCTTTAAGTTAATTAAATGTATTTACAAAATTTCAGCAAAATCCTTCCAGTCCCTCGATGGCGTAGACCCGGACGGGGCAGGAATCGAGGCCCACGATGGGCATTGGCGCGAAGGATATGAAGAACACGCGGCTCTTCAGGAGCTCCAGGTTCTGCAGCACCTCCAGGAAAGTGCGGTTTTCCGCCATGAGCACGTCGTGGAAGGGCTTTACGTTCTCCTCGCAGTCCTCGATGGTCACGCCGTCCCCAAAGCCCACGGCCTTGACGCCGCGCTCCAGAAGCCAGCGGGCAGTGCCGCCGTTGACCTTGAGGCGCCTGTCCTCGGGGGTGTTCGTCATGGGCGTGAAGGGCGGTATCCGGTAGGGGGAATCCAGTATGAGCACATCTCCCGGCTGTGTGTCCCCGGCCTCCTTTTCCAGGGTCTCCGGGGTGATGAGCTCACCCGGCCCGGGACCCGCCAGCGTCACGTACCTTCCCCGGCCCATGAAGCTCGTCAGCGGGAGCTCCGCTACGCTTGGCCAGTCCTCGCTGTGGTGGTAGGGGCACTCGCAGTGTGTGCCCAGGTGGCTCGTCAGGTCCATGATGGTGTGGAAGTCCGGTATGGGACCTCCCGTGTTGTACCGCCACAGCCGGCACCGCCGGGTCTCCGTGGCGGGATCGAGTACCTTTGTCAGGTCCACCACCCTCAAAACTCCCAGCTCATAGACCTTCGGCGGCAGGCTTTCCGGCCTGCGGGCCGGCGCTCCCGCCGTCCAATCGTATTTTTGCATATTCGATCCTCTCCTGTCCTTTCATGTTCCCGGCGCGCCCCGGTCCTCCAGCGCGTGTATGAGCGCCGCGACCGTCTCGTGGCACGGCGCGGGCACGTTCGCGCGTTTGGCCGCCTCCACTACCGCGCCGCTTATGGAGCCGACCTCCGTCCTCCGTCCGCTTTTTATGTCGGCGTAGATGGAAGTATATCCGTTTTTCGCTCCGTTGCAGACCGCCGTCACCGCGCGGACTACCTCGTCCTCGTCAAAGCCCCCGCCGCAGTCCGCGTTGGCCACGGCCACGGCCTCCCGGCACAGCCGCTCCATAAGCTCTTTGGCCCAGGGGTCTTGCGCCAGATACTCCAGCGGCGTCTGAAGTATCGCCGTAAGGGCGCTGGCGGAGGAGTTCGTGAAGAGCTTTGTCCAGACCTCCCGGCGTATATTCTCGGCGATCCGGCAGTCAAGCCCGCAGGAGCTGAGATTGCCGGCTATGTGCTCCAGAGCTCCCGTCTCCCCGGAGAGAAGTCCCAGGGATGTGATGCCGCTCCCGCCGTGATACGTCTCCGCCGGACCGAGGAGCGACGCGTTGTGCTGGGTGGTACCGATTATGATGTGGCTGTCGTCGGCGAAGGGCCGGAGCGCCTTCTCGTGCCCCGCGCCGTTCTGAAGCGTCATCAGATATGTATCGGGGCCGATTATGCCTTTGTTCGCTTCGAGCGCCGCGGCGGTGTACATTGATTTCACGAACACGACGACGATATCCATCTGCCCGAGCCCATCCGAGCCCGTCACGGCCACCGGATCAAACCGTTCCCGCGCGCCGTCGGCCTCCCGGACGGTGACGCCCTCGGCGTTTATCTCGTCCACCCTCGCCCTGTCGACATCCACAAGCCAAACCCGGTTCCTTCGCGACAGGTATCCGCCGAAAAGCATCCCCATCGCGCCCGCTCCCAGAATCGTTACATTCATATTTTCTGTCTCTTCTCATTTTATTTAGTTTCCAAATTTATGATGGTTTTCCACATTTAGTGCAATCGGTTGCATTTAAAGCAAAAAGCTCTCGCCCCCTTTTTCGCGGCGCGCGCGGCGGTTTACGCGTACAGAATGAGCGCGATGATCTCCAGAGGCTCCTCCCCCAGACACTTTATCGCGTGGCCCTGCCCGGAGGGCGTGACGGTAACATCGCCCGGCCCCACCTGGCATATGGCGCCGTTGTCGCTGTACTCCCCGCGACCGCTGAGAATATAGTAGATTTCCGTGTCTCCGGTGTGGATATGGTAGCCGATTCCGCTCCCCGGAGCGACGGTGGTGTGGGCGAATACACGCCCCTTTCCGTTGAGCTCCCCGTCCGAGCAGATCAGGTTGCGGACCGTTATGAACCCGTCGGCGCCGAACTTGTGTTCAAACCTCTCCACTTTCCGGTCTCCGCTGTGTCTTATCAAGCTCTCGACCTCCGCCATGATTATTTTCCGGGAGCAAGCCCTCCCTGAATACAACCATTTTAACATAGATATCGGAAATGTCAACAATTTTTTGCAATCGATGTCAATATTATTTGTTTCATGGTCCCTTGACTTTTATTCGAAAATAGGTAGACTATATTATATAATCTTATGAAATCAGGAGACTGCCGTGCCGACGAAAGTTACGATCTACGACATTGCCCGGATGGCTCAGGTGTCGCCCAGCACCGTTTCCCGGGTTGTAAACGACCAGCCGAATGTAAAAAAAGCCACGCGGACCAAGATAAAGAAGCTGCTGGAGGAGTACAGCTACACTCCGAACGAGACCGCCAGGTCCCTTGTGACCCAGTCCTCCCGGATGATCGGCGTGCTGATCTCGGACATCCGCACCACACATCACACGGACGGGATATTCTATCTCCAGCGGGAGCTTAGCCGTCACGGGTATTCCTGCCTCATATATAATACGGGTACCGGGGACGAGGAACAGCTCCGCTCCATCCAGGTGCTCCAGCAGCGGAAGGTGGACGCGGCGGTGCTTATGGGCTCCATCTATCAGACCGAGGCAATAAAACGCGCCCTGAAAAAGCACCTGTCGAGCATACCCGTATTCATCTGCAACGGTTATCTGGACCTGCCCAACGTCTACGGCATCATCGCGGATGAGCGCGGGGGCGTCTGCGACTGTGTGAAGCTCCTGGCCGGCAAGGGCCGCACGGACCTGGCGTTTATCGTGAACCAGTACACCCCCAGTAACCTCCTGAAGCGGGAGGGATTTGAGGAGGGCATGGCGCGTTATTGCCCGGGGAAAACGCCGGTCGTCATCGAGTCCGGCACCAGCCTTCCCGAAACCTATCAGGCCACGCAGGACCTCCTTAAGCATCATCCGGAGATACGGGGCATCATCTTCTCCGAGGACCCGCTGGCGGTAATCGGTATTCGCGCTCTGAGGGAGATGGACCTGAGGATACCGGAGGACGTGGCGGTGATCGGTATCAACAACTCCAGCTACACCGAGATATGCACCCCCACCCTCACATCCCTTGACAATATGCTCTATGACCTGAGCCTGACCATGGCCAAGGACGTATACAGCGTCCTTCAAGGCGAGCACATCAACCGGAAGATCATGATCTATTCGCAAATCGTAGAGCGTCAATCAACCTGACCTACGTTTCATAAAAGCCGTCCCATACGCTCCTCCAAAAAACAGGCTTTTTATGCTTATATCGGATCGACCCCATCCATTCGCGCCGGCCTTTTTCTCATCGCGGGACCCGCTTTTGCCTCACCCGCCGCTCGGGGGCGTTGACATTAGGGTCAGACCCGGCGTAGCATGGATAGAGGTGCTCGATATGGCGACAAGCAATAGTCCTGCGGCCATTGCCCACGTCAACGGAGGTGACGGATATCCGAACATTCGCGGAACGGTCCGGTTTTTCCCGCGTTGCGGGGGAACGCTTATAGCCGCGGATATAGACGGCCTGCCCCACACGGATACCGGCTTCTTCGCGTTTCACATCCATGAGGGCGGGGATTGCCGCGGCGCCGGCTTTCCAAACACCGGCGGGCACTATGATCCGGGCTTCGCGGAGCACCCGAAGCACGCGGGGGACCTTCCGCCGCTGCTGAGCGCCGGAGGCAGGGCGCACTGCCGGGTGTTGACGAACCGCTTCAGAGTGAACGAGATACTTGGCAGGACCGTCGTGATACATTCCGGTCCGGACGATTTCAAAAGCCAGCCGTCCGGCAACGCGAGAGAGAAAATCGCCTGCGGAGTCATAAGCAGGATTTGATAAGCAGGTCCTGATTTTTGATATCAGACTCGGCGCATCTACCGCAAACACCGTCCCCGATAAACGCGGGGACGGTGTTCGTTTACGGCCTGACGCCGGCGGAGGTATACAGAGCTCACCGTAAGGCCGTTGACGCTTTGCGTTTATTATGGTATAACTTGACTATCGAACGAAAGGCTTATTCAGTTCAGGAGAATTGGGGTGCGGCTATGAAGAAAACAGACAGGCTCGTAAACCTGCTTATTTCAGATATTGAGAACAAAACCGTCCTTGAGGTCGCGTGCGGCACGGCGGATTTTTCACTGTCGGCGGCTCGGTTTGCCAAAAGCGTCACCTGCATTGACCTGGACGACAGCAGGTTGAACAGCCAGATCGAGCAGGCGAATATCCGTTTTCAGATCATGGACGCCGCCAAAATGGATTTTCCCGACAGCTCCTTTGACACCGTCGTGCTGTATAATTCGTTTTTTCACATTCAACCCGTCTGGAGCGAGATCGAGCGCGAATGCAGGCGTGTGGTTCGCGGCGATGGTACGATTTACATTGTGGGCTCGTGGAAGCTGGACACGAATCTGATGAAGGATATATTCGGCGACGCCGCCGGCCGACGAGGTGATTTTCTGACCGTCAGGCTGACGAAATGACCGGCGCGGAGCGTATGCCTGAATGGGTCATCACTGACGCCAGGGGTTATATAAGCGGGGTGACAGGAATGATATCATTAAATAGGCCGGAGGGCGTGAGGGCGGAGTATATCAAGATTCCGGCGTCAGGCAAGAAGCTTAAGCTGCTTATACTGAGGCCCGGGGCGGCGGAGGGGGAGCGGCCCGGGGTGCTGTGGATACACGGCGGGGGCTATGTCACGGGTATGCCGGAGATGGCGTATATGACGAGGGCCGTCGACCTTGTGAACCTCGGCGGCGCGGTGGTGGTCTCCCCCGCCTACACGCTGTCCCTGAGAAGGCCCTATCCCGCCGCGCTCCTGGATTGTCACTCGGCGCTTTGCTACATGAAGGACCACGCAAAGGCGCTGGGGATAAGGCCGGACCAGCTCATGGTGGGCGGCGAGAGCGCGGGCGGCGGGCTGGCGGCGGCGCTTTGCATGTACGCCAAGGACAAGGGCTCGGTGAACATCGCCTTCCAGATGCCCCTCTACCCGATGCTCGACTGCTACGACACCGAGTCCTCCCGTGACAACCACGAAAAGATGTGGGACACCAGGCGAAATCACTTGGCCTGGAAGCTCTATCTGCGGGACCTCAAGGATAAGGGTGAGATTCCCGCCTACGCCTCCCCGTCAAGGAGGGAGGACCTTAGCGGTCTGCCGCCCTGCTACACCTTCGTCGGGGATATCGAGC
The DNA here is from genome assembly GCA_947627085.1 of uncultured Oscillospiraceae bacterium. Lineage (GTDB taxonomy): Bacteria > Bacillota > Clostridia > Oscillospirales > Oscillospiraceae > RUG626. Next base: position 16,663 of record CANQUO010000001.1, on the reverse strand, counting down.
CCTTCCGGGACGAGACGTTGGAGTATGTCCGGCGCCTGCGGGCCGCCGGCGTCCCGGCAGAGGTGGACGTGTATCCGGGGTTTTATCACGCCTACGACGCGATGCACCCGGAAAGGGCGGACGCCAAACGCGCCTCCGAGCGGTTTATCGACCGGTTCAAAGCGGCGTGCGCTCTATACCGCGCCGAGCAGAATACGCAAAAATAACCCGCGCCTTCCCCTCCCCGTGAAGGGAATGAGGACATAAAAAATCAAGGGGCTGTGAAAAAGAGGTATCAAACCGCTCTTTTTTCACAGCCCCATTTTATGGCTACTATTTTCCAATAACATGTCTGTTTTTTAAAGAAGAACAGTGCCAGATCATATCAGTCGTCCCGATCCCGCTCGTGCTCTAAAACCGCGCCGGTGGAGGCGTCGATCTTGTAGTCGTACTCGTAGCCGCCGGATTTGAATTCCACCTCGTAGACGAGCCGGCCGTCGTCGTAGTCCCGCTCGCATTTGAGCTGTGTGACCTGGCCCGAGGACAGGCCGGCGTGGGAGAGGGCGGCGTTTTTCGCCGCGTCCGCGCCGATGTCGGCATTCCCGGAGGAGTGGCCGCCCTCGTCGTGGTGGTCCTCGTTATGGTGGTGGGCCAGGTTGTCGCAGGGCTCGGACTCAAACTTCGTGACGGTCCCGCTGGCGGCGTCCACGTCGCACTCGTAGACGGTAGCGCCGCACTCAAACTCAAGCTCGTACTTCTGCCAGCCGTCGTCCCAGTCGTGCTGGCATTTCATCCAGGTGACCGACGCCGCGTCGGCGATCCCCGCCCGCTTCAGGGCCGCCGCCTTCGCCGCGTCGGCTCCGATATCCGTGGGCTGAGGCGTCGTGGGCGCGGTGACGTTCGGGCGCTTTTCCGTCTCGTATTTCATCACGGCCCCGTCTGCGGCGGCGATCTCATAGTCGTACTCGGTATCGGAAGTGTAAAATTCCACGTCATAGACGAGCCGGCCGTCGTCGTAGTCCCGCTGGGCCTTTATAAACGTGACCTGATTTGCCGAAAGACCGGCGTGCTTCAATGCCGCGCTCTTTGCCGCGTCAGCGCCGATGTCGGTGGACTGGGGCGTGGTCGCCGCGGGCTCGGTGGGGGCCGGCGTTGTGGGCGCCGGTTCGGTGGGCGCGGGGGGCGTGTAGCGGTAGTCCGTCTCCTCACGGAGGATATCGCCGGATTTTCCGTCCACGTCGTAGTCAAATTCGTAGCCCCGGCACCAGAACTCCACGTCGTAGTGGCCGTCGTCCCTATCGTATTCCGTCGTGATGTTCAGGAAGTTGCCCACAAGCTCCGGGTGCTTTTCGGAGAAAAACTTCGCGGCGGCGTTGAATGCCTCGTCGGCGGTGATGCCGGGCTCGTGGGTATCGGTGGCGGTGGGATTCGTGGAGGGTGTGCGGACCACGATGCCGGCCTGACCGCTCAACACCTCGCCGGTGAAGGCGTGAATCGTGTAGTCATATTCTCTGTCGTAACGAATCTCTACCTCGTAGTGGGGCACCGGGTCGTCAAGCTCCGGGTCCACATCAAAGACTACGTCACGGTCAAGAACAGACGTACCGGCGTACTCCTCAGCGATATTGGCCGCCTCGTCCCTCCCGATGGGCATGGATGGCGCGCCTATCTTTATCAGGTCCCGTAGCTCCTCCACGGAGAGGGCCGCCAGCTTTGAAAAGTCCAGGGTCGGATTTACGGTCAGGACCTGCTCTATGAGGGCCGCCTTGCCGGTGGAGATGTTGTTCTGCTGGGCCTTGTCGGAGAGGTCCGCGCCGGTCACGTACTGGCTCATGACGGAGGCCCCGTTGGAGGCCGTCTGCAAGACCCCGTCCACGGCGGCCACCAGCTCGGCCTGGAGCCTGGCGCCCCTGTCGGCGTTGCTGTCGTCCACGGATATCAAAATCGCGGAATTGAGGCTGTCCAGATACCCCGCCCGGACTATGGCGCCCACGATGGCGTTGACCGCCACGTCAAGCTTGGCCCCCTCCAAATCCTTGCCTCCCGACATGGAGGCGAGAATCTCCGTGGCCTCGCTATTGAGGGCCGTGCATTTTAGGACCTTCTCCGAGGCGTTGACCCGAAGCTCGATGCTGGGGTTCACGTCCAGGGACACCACCGTGGCCACGGCCATATTGCGTGAGTAGTAAAATCCGCCGGCTCCGCCTATAAGGGCCACCGCCAATATGGCGGCCACGGCGCCGATCCAGCGGTTTCTCTTTTTGTTGGTCTTTTCCATTTTTTCGTCTCCTTTCCCGTCGTCAACGGCGGAGAGGAGCCGTGAAAGTCCGTCGGGGGCCGAGCGCTCCACGGCGGTCTTGAGCTTCATTTCAATCTCCCTATCTGTCATTTGGGCTCACTCTCCTTTCTCAAGTCCTGCGCGCATTTTTCCTATGGCGCGGCTGTACTTCGACAGGACCGTGTTCTGGGGAAGGCCCAGGAGCTTTGCTATCTCCTTGTGCTTCATCCCCGCCACGGCGTGGAGGATGACGATCTGTCGGGAGGCGGGATCGAGTGACCCCAGGGCCCACTGCAAAAGCGCCCGGTCCTCGGAGTTAAGGCCCCGGTCCTCGGCGGGAATGGCGTTCCACTCATCCTCGGAGAGGTCCTTTTGCCGCTTTTTGCGCCGAAGCTCCATAAGGCAAAGGTTCCGTGTCACCGCCATTATCCAGGCCACGGGCGAGCCCTTGGCCTTATAGGAGCCGGCGTAGTCCCAGATACGCAAAAACGCGTCGTGGGTGGCCTCCTCGGCGTCGTGAGCGCTTGCCAGTATGGAGAGGGCCAGGGCGTAGACGGCTGCGTGGGTGAGCGTGTAAAGCTCCCCCAGCGCGTCCCGGTCTCCCGTCCCGATATCCCGAAGCAGCCGCTCGAGCATGGCCGCCCGGGCCTCGGGCTCCTCAACCAGATCATCCATTTTGTTCACTCCCTGTCAATAAAGTAATGCGCGGGAAAGGGATTTTATTGCATAAAGAAGGAAAAAATTAAATTTAAAATAAAAATTACATTTTTGGCTCCCCTTGTTCAAGGGCTGCGCCCGCAGGCGCGTTTCGGAGCGCAACCGCCCCGAAGGGGCGGCTCTTAGCGCGGAGATGAGCTGTCGAGCGTAGCGAGATTGAGGGGTCTCCCCCGATTCCGCTCCGCGCCCTCAGCCCCTCCCTCTGGGAGGGGTGGCCGCGCGAAGCGCCGGCCGGGGTGGGCCGAATCACCCCACCCCGTTCACCACATTTTCCGGCTTCCCCTCAATATACGCCCTCAGATTGCTCACCGCGATATCCATCACCCTCTGGCGGCACGTCTTTGGCGTCCACGCCACGTGGGGGGTTATGTAGCAGTTATCGCAGGCAAGTAGCGGGTTTTCCGGCAAAATGGGCTCCACGGACACCACGTCCACCCCGGCGGCGTAGACCTTGCCGGATTTGAGGGCCGATGCCAGCGCCTCCTCGTCCACAAGCCCGCCCCGGCCGGTGTTGAGGATGATCACGCCGTCGCGCATTTTGGCGATGGTGGAGGCGTTTATTATTTTGGCGGTCTCGGCCTTCAGGGGGCAGTGGAGGGAGATCACATCGGAATTTGCGAGAAGGGTGTCAAGGTCCGTATACTCTCCGATCTCACGGCCCTCGTCAGTCTCGTGACTTCCCGTTGCCAGCACGCGCATACCGAGAGCCCGGGCGATTTTTCCCGTGGCCATGCCTATCCGGCCAAAGCCGATAATGCCCATGGTGAGGCCGGCCAGCTCCATGAGCGGCGCCTCCCAGAAGCAAAAGTCCTCGCACCTTTGCCACTCGCCCCGGTGCACGGCGGCGGAGTGGACGCCGACCTTTGAGCATATCTCCAAAAGGAGGGCTATGGCGTGCTGGGCCACGGCGTTGGTGGAATAGGCCGGTATGTTGCTCACTGGTATGCCCTTTTGGGCGGCGTGGGCGCAGTCGCACACGTCGATGCCGGTGGAGAGAAGGCCCACGTATTTTATGGTGGGGCAGGCGTCCAGCGCCACGGCCCTGACCGGGGTCTTGTTGGTTATGACCACGTCCGCGTCGCCGATGCGCCGGATTATCTCCTTATCGTCAAATTTCGGCGTCCGGTCGTAGACCGTGACATCGCCCAATTCCTCAAAGCCGGACCAGCTCAAATCCCCGGGGTTTTCCGTGTGGGCGTCCAGTATGACTATCTTCATGCCGAACCTCCTTGACAGCTTTTTTATAAAACATTATTATAATACTGTAAATCAAAAAGGTCAATGCGGGAGGCGCGTACCATGCAATTTTATTGTAAGAGCTGTCCCAGAAAATGCGATGCCCTCCGGGACGAGCGCTCCGGCGCGGGCGTGTGCGGCCAGGGCACGCGGATAAGGGTAGCCCGGGCCGCGCCCCACATGTGGGAGGAGCCGCCGGTGTCCGGGGAGCGGGGCAGCGGGGCGGTATTTTTCTCCGGGTGCGCCCTCCGGTGCGTTTACTGCCAGAATTACAGCCTCTCCCGGGGCCAGCGGGGCGTCGCCGTCACGCCGGGAAGGCTCAGGGAGATATATTTTGAGCTCATCGACCGTGGCGTGCACAATATAAACCTTGTCACCGCCGGACACTTCGTGGACGGGGTGCTGGAGAGCCTTAAAGACCCCCTGCCCGTGCCGGTGGTGTGGAACAGCTCCGGCTATGAAAGTGTGGAGACGCTTAAAAGGCTGGAGGGGCGCGTTCAGGTTTACCTCCCGGACATGAAATACATAGACCCGGAGCTTGCGAAAAAATATTCCGCCGCCCCGGACTACCCGGAGACGGCGGAGAGAGCCATATTGGAGATGTACCGCCAGCGTGGGCCCTACGTGCTGGACAGTGACGGCCTTATAAAAAGCGGCGTCATCATACGGCACCTTGTGCTGCCCGGGGCCATTGATAACACAAGGCGGGTCATAGACTGGGTGGCGGAGAATTTCGCCCCCGGTCAGGTCCTCTTCTCCCTCATGAGCCAATACACCCCCATGGGCAGGGCCGGGGATTTCCCGGAGATAAACCGGAGGCTCACCCCGGAGGAATATGACCTGGCCATGAAATACATGGAGCAAAGCGGCATCGAGGACGGCTTTTATCAGGAGCTGTCCTCCGCCAGGGAGGAGTACACCCCGGATTTCGACCTGACAGGCGTAATGCCCCGGAACGGCGGGGAATAGCGGATTTTACATGATGTGGATTTTCCTTGCTTATGGGCCGAGGGTGTGATATACTCGGCATATGCAAATCAGTATCGAGTGGGAGAAAGAGAGAAATGCTGGTAATATGCAACCTCCTCTATCGCGTTCTGAACGGGACCATAATCGTCCTCGGCGTGGGGGAGCTCATGCTGTGGGTCTACGCCTTGAGAAGGCTCATGTCCGCGAAGCGGGAGCTCGGAAAAATACGCCAGGTGGAAAGCCGCATCTCCTGGCATAAAAACCGCTCAAGGGTCATAACCGAGACGAAGAGCGTGGTCACAAGGGAGAACTGGGAGGCGTATATCGCCTTTCGCGACGGCTACCGGAAGAAGATAATCCCCTACGACATCTTCACCACCGCCATACAGCTCTTTACGCTTTTGGGCATTTTGGGGACCGTGGCGGGGCTCTATATCGCGCTGAACAGCGCCTCCCTGTCATCCGAGGGCTTTTCCTATGAGGGCATCGGCTTTGCCCTGTCCTCCACGGTCTACGGCATAATATGCGCCGTGCTCTTCAAGACGGTGGAGATAGTCACCGACGCCGTGGTGGTGGGGCCCATCGAGGACACCATGGACCTTTTTGAGAAGGACTACGGCGTGAAGAACGACGCCCTGAAGGACCTGCCCGCGGCGGAGGAGGCGAAATGAGGCGGGCCCGTCACGGCGGCGGCGAGATAAACCTGACGCCGCTTCTTGACGTGCTCTTCTCCATACTCTTCATCGTCCTGCTGGCCGGGGCACAGAACGAGAGGGCCAACGCCGACGCGGCGAAGGAGGAGGCCGACGGGCTTCGGGAGGAGATAGCGGACCTTCAGGAGGAGCTGGAGACGCTGAGGGCACAGCTTGAAAGCGCCGAGATCATCCGGGAGGGCGCCCGGGTGGTCACGGTCTCCAACTTCATGAGCGGCGGTGTCCACCGGCTCCGCGTCGCCGTGGACGGCGATACACGCGAGCCGGAGGTGATACTGTTGGGGACAAGCCGTCTTGAGAACGTCTCGGCGAGGCTCGGGAGCCTGGCGGAGGACGTCATAAATGACAGCGGCGGGTTCCCGGTGTACATATTCTTCCACTGCGATAAGGACGCCATATACAGGCGCGAATATGAGGCCGTGGTCCGCACCCTTGAGGAGCTCCAGCGGGAGCACAAGGAGGTCTTTTTGCGGATCGCCGAAAAAAATGAGGAGGAACACACATGAAAAAAGTCATCAAATTCATCATTATCATCGCGGTCATAGCCCTTGTGGCCTTCCTGCTGTTCCGTGGCTTCGGCCTTGGCGGCGGAAAGGGCGGGGAGGGCGAGTCGACACCCTCCGGCAGTCAGGGCGCGGACGAAAGCGGCCCGGATACCGGCGTGATCGTCGTCACGATCCGCGAGTCCACCGTCACCCTGGACGGGAAGGACTATACCGAGCCCGACGCCTTCAAGGCGGCTGTGGAGGCCCTGAACGACGACTCTCACACCTTCGAGATCGCGGAGGAGAACGCCATCGAGGCCACCTACGAGTGGGTGCTCAAGGTGTTCGAGGACCTCAGTATCACCCCCAAGGTCCCCGGCTGAGACCATCACCGGTAAAAATAAAAATCCTTCAACCAGCAGGAAAACTGCTGGTTGATTTTTATTCCTCCTGAAAAAATATGTCTTGCGTCCCCGCGGGGGAATTATATTAGTTTCCTTTTTGAAAGAGTAATCTAACAAGGAGGAGATCAAATGGAAGGAAAAATGTACGGTTATATCCGCGTGTCCACCCGGGAGCAGAACGAGGACCGTCAGTTCATCGCCATGCGAAATTTCGGCGTGCCGGAGACCCAGATCGTCACGGACAAGCAGTCCGGGAAGGACTTTCAGCGCCCCGGCTACAAAAGGCTCCTGAAAAAGCTGAAGGCCGGCGACACTCTCGTGGTCAAGAGCATCGACCGGCTCGGGCGAAACTATGAGGAGATTTTGGACCAGTGGCGGCTCATCACCAAGGTAAAAAGGGCCGCCATCGTGGTGCTGGACATGCCCCTCCTCGACACCCAGCAGGAGGGCCGGGACCTGACCGGCACGCTCATCGCGGATATCGTGTTGCAGCTTCTCAGCTACGTGGCCGAGACGGAGCGGGAATTCATCCGCCAGCGCCAGGCGGAGGGCATCGCGGCGGCGCGGGAGCGCGGCGTCCGATTTGGCCGTCCCCGGCTCGACAGGCCGCCGGGATATCCCGGCGTGCTGGCGCGCTACACCTCCGGCCTCCTCGCCTCCCGGCAGGCGGCCAAGGAGCTGGGCGTCTCTCACAGCACCTTTTTGCGGTGGGTCAGAGAAGAACCTGTAACAAAAAGTACACCTTTTGGACCGCGCCCTATTGAAATTATTTCCGCGCCGTGATACAATATTATGTAGCTATTTCTATTAGTTCAACAGGCAAATCAAGGCTTTCCGCCACTGGTTCAAAAGGTGTACCTTTTGGGCCACCGGGCGGTGCCTATCTTAGCGAGGTGTCCGCCATATGTTCAAAAAATCAGAAAGAAGAAACCGCCGTGGCTTCACGCTGGCCGAGGTCCTGACCGTCGTTGCGATCATCGGAATCCTTCTGGCCGTAGCGATTCCCAACGTCCTGGCCTACTACCGCTCCCTGAAGCTCACGGAGCTGGACGACAGCGCCAAGACCATCTTCATGGCCGCCCAGAGCAGACTTACGGCCATGACAGCCGCCGGTGAGGACCTCACGGCCCTCGGTACTTCAAAAACGGTGAGTGTGCCCGGTGTGGGCTACGTCGAGCTTACCCCCGTGACCGAAGATGCTAACCTCGACACCATCGTACTCGGTGGCTCCATCGAATCCCAGCTCCACGACGGCCATTACGTGGTGGAGATTTTCCCGGATTCCGGCGTAGTCTACGCGGTTTGGTACTGGGAAGATGACGGCGACTTTGAATATTCGAAAGCCTATACCACCGTCAATCCGGACAAGAGCGATCGGTTAAAAAACGGCAACATGGTGGGCTACTACGGCGGCCCCGGCTTCGACTCCAATGTCGAGCGTCTGAAGCTCAACCAGACCCCCATCCCGTCCCTCCAGGTGACAAACGCCGAGGAACTGTTGCTGACCATCACCGTGCCGCGTGATGCTACCGGTCCGATCGATACCGTCAAGGCAAATGTGACGATTACCGCCTCCGGTGGTGGGGAAGAAGTGTCCATCTTCTCGAAAATTGTGGGCAACGATGATGTCGATTTAGTAGAAGGTTCAGATGTTTACACCGGCACAATCGCCTTGGACACCCTCAAAACAGACTATCCAAACACGCCTTCGAAAGCGGCATGGAGCGTAGGCAAGAGCTTCAAAAACTGGGTCGAGACAGTGTCGGGGTCAGGCATCTACACCATCACCCCCGGCGCGAATTTTGACATCACGGTAAAGGTCACCGCCTACGACGCTGGCGGCAACAAGTACATTTCCCAACGCGTGTACTGGCGAGACGTCAACAGCCTCTTCGCCGACGTGGAGGAGATTACTGACCCCGCAGGCTTAGGAACAGGCAAATACACCGCCCATATCGCCTACGGGCGGCATCTGCAAAATCTGAACAAAGACACCTCCGGCGTGACCGACACAATCACAAGCGCCGTCCAGACCCGGAACATCGATTTTGACGCCACCGGCGTGAGTGATGTCTACTCATGGGCGAAAACATACGGAACGGCGGCCAAACCCATACGCAATTTCACGCCGATCAAAAATGACAAACTCACCTCCTACAACGGCGCGGGGCTCGCCATCAGCGAATTGCTTATCGACGAAACCGGCGAAAATGTCGGCCTGTTCGGTACCACCGCCGCTGAGCTTAAAAAAATCCGCCTTGTGAACGCCGACGTCACCGGCGGCAACAACGTGGGCGCGCTGGCCGGGCAGTACAACGGCACTGTTATCACCAACTGCGGCGCTTATGTGGACGAAGTCAGCAAACCGGCCACCGTTGCCGCCGTTGAACACCCCTACGATGAGCTTACAGTCGAGGGAGCGGAGCATGTCGGCGGTCTTGTCGGCAATATAACCTCAGCGGCGGCTTTGTCCCAAAGCTTCGCCTCCGTGAAGGTGACCGGCGCTACCGACGTCGGCGGACTTGTCGGACAGGTAAATTCCAATTCCGCCTTCACAAACTGCTACTCCGGCGGCCACACCGTGGACGGGAAGTATGTCAGCGCAAATGTGGCCGGAGACCAGAACGTGGGCGGACTGATTGGGGGTGTGGACGACAGCACCGGTTCAGGCTATACACTCACCTTCTCCGGCAACAATTACAGCACTTGCTCCGTGGGAATAACGGTAGCGGCTAATCAAAGCACCTGCGGACAACTGATTGGGACTGTTAGTAGTTCTGTAAACGTCCAGCGCGATTCTACAACGCCTGACGGCAAAATCTATGCCACGGGCGAAGCGTTTGACGTGAGTAGCGGTACGCCAACCAAAATCACAACCGGCCTTCACGACGAAAACACCTACCTCGGCACCGATCGCGGCACAAACACGGTGTCCGACTTCATAACCGTCCCCTACGACGAAACGCTGAAAACCACCGTCTACCCCTACGCCACGCACCTCACCATGCACTACGGCGACTGGCTCAAAGAGGCCTCCGCCAGTTCCTTCTGCTACTACGATGTCGTCAACGGCACCTACGGCGTGTGGGGCTATATTGTCGACCCGGCAGGCGGGACGACTACCCCTGTAAACACCCTCGCCGTTGGCACCACCGGCCCCAGCGGCCCCTACGCCACGGATGATGGGTACTGCGTGCTGGTAAAGGACGGTGATTCGGCCCCGGCCAGCGTCACGGTGGACGGGAAGTCTTATGATGTTGAACAAATCAAAGACGCGTCCAACAACGCCGTCACAGTCGAGCATGACGGCACCACATACGAGCTTCACAAAATCACCGGCCTTGATGACTACATCGCGGATGTCAACAGCGACGGTTCAGACGAAACGTCTTATTACTACGAAATTGACCTTGGCGGCGCGAAATACTGGTTCAACCCGTTCTTCGCGTGCGAGATCGTACAGGAAACGACGACTCCCAAGCCCGCAACGCCCCAAGCCAAGGACGGCGCGGCGGGTACCGGTAGTACGTTGACCGGCAACTTCGACGGTAAAGTCGTGATCCGTACCGCGCGGCAACTGGCGAATCTTGCGGCGGCCACGGGGGACGAGTTTAACAAGGGCACAGAAGCCCAGAAAGCCGCCCAAAAGCGTGCTTATGTGCAGTTGCTGAATATCGACTACGACAAGTACGCGGACGCGGATTTGAAGGGCAAGAGTAGTACCGGCCCACGCCAGACCCCGGCCTCGCTGAGCAAAAATGGCGGTAGCTATGATGGCAACCATTTCTTCATCCGCAACCTCTACATTGGTGAGGGTACCAACGAGAGTGGGACCGGCCTGTTCGGGAACACGCGAGGCACCCTGAGCAATATCCGTCTGGTGAATGTGAGCATTGTGAGCACTTCTGGTAACGAAAACCACACGGGCGCTCTGGCCGGACGTTTTCAGGGGGATTCCGTCACCGACTGCGGCGTCTATGTGGACAATACAACCGGCAACAAGCCCACCGGCGTTGCGGACGCCTACGAAACGTTTAAGGTCGTTAGGAACTCCGATAAAGCAAGCACCGGCGGTCTGATTGGTAGCGTTAAATCAGGCACTAAGCTTGAGAAATGCTTCGCCGCCGTGAAGGTGAAAGGCTACGATGAAGTTGGCGGGCTGATTGGGAAGCTTGCCGTGGACGCTGGCGTGACCACCACTCTCACCGACTGCTACTCCGGCGGCCACACAAAGAGCGGCACCTATGACACAAGCGATGCCAACGTGTCCGGCAACAAGCAGGTCGGCGGACTGATTGGTTATGTCGAGGGTGATGATAATGGCATCGCCACGCTCAGCGGCGTCAACTACTCCACCTGCTCGGTAAGCGCTGATGCCAGTGGCTCAGACCTTGCCGGATTGCTGGTTGGCGGTGTACGGACGGATAATACAACAGGCGATCCGACGGCAAGCGTCACTGTCGGGACCACCAACACCGCCTACGCCCTGGGTGCGGCCATTAAAGGCGACCTGCGCGAGGAAACTTACCTCACCACCCCCACCGACAACACCACTTCCGGCTTCAAGACCTATCCCTACGACGAGGCTCTGTATGATAAGGATGCTACCACCGGCCAGCCGGATTTGACGAAGCCCAAACAGTACCCCTACGTTTCCGGTCAGACCGCCCACTACGGAGACTGGCCGGTGGCGAAGATCGAGGCCTGCTTCTATTGGGCAAAGGAGGGCAGTGGCTACGAGGTCTACGTTCTGGGCCTTGAAACCGGCGGCACAACCGCGACACCGCTTTCGCCCATCAGCACCCTCTGCAAGACGCACCACTCGGTGGAAGAGGCGATGGGCACCTACGCCACCAGCAACACCGACTGGGGCTACGGCACCATTGGGTTGACAGATACCCTCAGCGGCACCGGCGTTACGGATATAAGCGCCACCGCCCCCACTGGCTTAGCCGCCGCCCTTAATGATGCTCTAGCAGGGTATTCCTATGATGACGCAACTGTCAAAGTCTACACCGGCGCGACGGCGGATGCCTCCACGACCGTCACAAGCGAGATAGACAATCCCGCCGGCGGTAAATACACCTACTATCTCAACCTTGGTTTTGCGGCGGCTATTTCGCTGGACAACAGCTTGGGCTCTTCTGGCACCCCCTACCAAATCCGCAACGTGCGCCAGCTGGATAATATTCCGGACAAAGATAACCACAGCTACCAGCAGACTCATGATGTGTATGCGGGGAGCAGCTATATCTACACCGGCGCAAGCGATTTCGGCAGAGAGTGGAGTTCGGAACCCATCGGAACGTATGACGGCCAGAGCTACCGCATCCTGGAACTCAACATGACGAGCGGCCTGTTCACCTCTGTCAGAGGGTATGACACCAAACTTGAGAACATCATCCTCTACTCCCCCAGCGGAACCGCGACGGTTACCGGTAGTGGTGCGGCCGCTGGCGGCCTGGCCGGTTCCGTTACCGGTTATGGCGACATCAATATCGCGAACTGCGTTGTCGCAGGATACTCAATGTCCAATTCATCGCAGTATCTCGGCGGTCTGGTCGGCGAAGTTAACAGAGCAGGAGGTAGAAACTATTATTTGTACATCAATAACAGTGAAGCAGTCAATAAGCTGGAGTATACAGGGGATAATGCACATTGTGCCGGCGGGGTTGTTGGCTGTGTGAATGCCGGCAGCGTCAACATCACGAATAGTTACGCCGGCAGCGAGATCAGCGGCAACGGCTACTTCGGCGGAATCGTGGGGTTAGCACATGGTACTTATGGAGCTGTAATCTATAAGAACGTATACTCCTATATGAAGATCACTAGTAGTGTCAAATACGGTATTGGCCCAGTTGGTTATCGAGATGGTAACTACCAAAACTGCCACTACTGGAGCGACGGCCTATCCGGAAGAGCGAGGGATTGGGGCAGTAGTGGCGTCACCGCAGCGACCTTGGATCAACTCAAAACCTGCATGGGTGCTGGTACTGGCTTTAGCCAATCAGGAGACACTGTTATCAGCTTCTGGGCCGAACCCGACTCCAGCACCACGACAGCTCCGAGCCCGGATAGCTATCCCTTCCCCGCCGTGGTAAAGGGTTACCCTGATAATACAAAGGGTACAAAAGGAGGCCAACAGTTCGTCCACTACGGCTACTGGCCCAATAATCCGTGATTTGATCAGGTACCTCGGGCCGGGAAAGGGTTGTTCCCCGCCCCAAGTACACCGACCGGCGAGCACCCCGCCCGCCGGTCGTGCTTTTCCCCGATTCTAAAAGCATATTGATATTTACTCATAATTTTGCTATAATATCTCCACAAGGAGGTGGCAGTCATGTCTATGATCCGTCCCATATCCGATTTGCAGAACAACGCCAATGAAATTTCCGACTTCTGCCATCGGACCCGCGAGCCGGTGTTCATCACCCGTAACGGTTCCGGGGATATTGTGGTACTCAGTACCGAGGAATACGAGCGTCAAGCCGCGCTCCTTGAGCTTTACGGCAAGCTCGCCATTGCGGAGCAGGAGATAGCGGACGGCGCCAAGGGCGAAGATTTTCAGACGGTGGCCCGTCAGCTTCGGGAGCGTGTCCATGGAACGGGAATATAAAGTTATCATATATCCCGCCGCCAAACAGGACCTTCTCAGCGTGATCGATTACCTGAACACCCTCTCCCCGCAAGCCGCGCTTATACTAATATCTATTTAAAAGGAGACACCGAGCGGCGAGGATATTTCGTGTCAGGCAAGGAAGGCGACGCAGGGAATACCCATTGGTATTTCCAAGGCGGCTGACGCCGCATGACGCAAAAAAGGCCGCCGCGAATGGCTTATTTTAATTAGATATTAGTATTAAATATTACGACCTGCTTACCGGGGAAATAGCCAGTCTCTCTACGATGCCTGAACGCTGTCCGCGCGCCCGTGATCTGGCCCTCTCCGCCCACGGTTATCGGGTGCTTGTGGTGGAGAAGTATCTGGTCTTTTATAAGGTCGCGGACGATACGGTGCAAATTCACCGGATCATTTACGGGAAACGAAATTATAAGGCATTGCTTTTAATGCCAGAAGGGAAAGCCTGCGGGTTTTCGGTCTTGCGTTAATCTCACCCGTCTTGTCCTTGCTAAGGCCGTTCAAATGTTGCGTAAATGCGCCAAAAAATCTTCCCCGGGCATCCGCCCGGGGAATTGATTTGGATTTTACCGTATCACGCCGTTTCCTGACCAGTCGCCGGGGTCGGCAAGGTTAAAGTCCTCCTCGCCTCTGAAATTCCCCCGGTTATCGACTCTGCCGCGGTTAATAAAGTCGCCCCAAATGTAGCGAATCTCGTTCCTGTTCACTATTGAGCCTCCGCCGTCAACGGTGATGTCGCCGGCCATTGTAAGCTCCCCACGGTTCGTGATCTCACTGCGTATATAGCACTCAGTATAGTCCCACGCGTCAATATCCATCTGTCCCCTGTTGTCTATCGGGCACTCGATGCTCGTGCTGAGAGCCGTAATGCTCAGTTCCCCTCTGTTCGTGATACTGCCCTGGCCCGACAGACGGAAATATCCGCTGACCGTGAGGCGGCCGCCCTCGCTTACGGTGTAGTCGGCGCCTGAGTTGAGATTCATGGACTGGAGGACACAGCCGTCGCCCACTGTAACGGCGGCGTCATCCCACAAGTTTATATTCGTAAGGTCATACATCGTCGAATTGCCGTCCAGCACAAGTCCGCCGCAGTCGGTCATATCGTTTGAGTTGACAAAGCCGGACCCGCCGGAGACGATCAGCTTGCCGCCGTTGAGCTTCACGCCGCTGTACGCCGCGCCGCCGGAGCCGCCTGTTATGACAAGATCGCCTCCGGTGAGCGACAGGGCCGGCGGGTCAACGCTGTTACCGCCCAAACTTATAAATCCGCCGTCCTCGACACGGACGGATCGGGCGCTTAAAGAGCCGGTCACCTCAAGCGTACCTCCCCTGACCGTCAATTGACCCTCCACCACCAGAAATGATCCCTCGGGTATGGCCATATCCCGGTCCACCGTCAGGTCGCCGGCCAGGCTTATGGTCCCGTCCACACTGATGCCATACTGCTTCGGGTCATTCGCCACGTGGTAGCGCAGGTCGTCGGCTGTGTACACCGGCCAGACTTCCCCGGTCCACCCGTTTCCTGAAATTACCCTGCAGCCCTCGTCAATATTCAGTCTGTCCACATTTTCGACGGTGTCAGGCTCTGTCAAAACGATCCCGCTGGATATATACCCCCCGCCGGTGGTGGAGATATCCCCACCCCTTGCGTCCAGCGCCCCCGCGTGATTATTGAAGATTCCGGAGATGCTCACCTCGCCGTGATTTCTGAACAGACCCCTGTTGTTCAGATTTCCGTCGACGGTCACCCTGCCGCGGTTGTCGAAGGTGCTGAGGCCGTGTATCCAGGCTATCACACCGCTTTGCTCAAATTCGCCGTAATTCACTATCGTGGAGGAGCCCCAAATATTGACGCAGTTCCCGTCGCCGGGCTTCGCGGTCATATTACCGAAATTCACGGTGAAGCTCTCGTCGTTGAATTCCACCGAGCTCGGCGCGAAGGTCCCGTTGTTAATAAAGCCCGCGTTCCCTTTTATCAAGATGTACATGTCGGAGGTCAACTCGCCGTTGTTGACGAAGGTCCCGCCCTCCACACGCAGTCCGGCCTGACCCGTTATTTTGCCGTTGTTCACAAGGGAGTTTTGTATCACGAGGCCGCTCCCGTCGCCGGTCACCGTGGCGCCCTCGGCGATAATCAGCGGTTTATTTATCTCCAGCTCCCCGCCCGCAAGACGTATATCGGAGTCTATGATTATCGATTCGACGGAGCTGTTTGACGTGGCGCTCCTAAGCATCTGGCTGTCCGACACACGGACGGCGTTTTTAAATGCCTCATCCTCGTCAAAGACGATATACGACACGTCGTTTTCCATGACCGCGCCGTCGGTGGTCACAAGGTCGGAGTAATCCGAAAGCCACATTATGTCGGTGTAGAAGCGCCTGTCGCCGGAGCACGTCACCTTGCCGCCCTGTTGCGTCCTGATAAAGCCCTCGCCGGAGCAGCCGCCCTTCATTATAAGGTCGGCCCCCTCGCCGGCGACGGTCACGCGCCCGCTGTTAAAATGCACCTCCCCTTCGAATGTAAGGCTTGAGCTCAGCTTAATCTCATCCCCTATCTCCACATAGCGGTTCTCCCCGCGGATGAGCACGGGCTTCGTTATCTCAATGGGCCCGTCCACGATGAAGTCATAGCCGTAGCATTCCAAAACGGTATATTCGTTGCTGTCCGCCATACAGCTCATGAGTTCTTCAAAGCTATAGACGCTCTTCGCCCTGGGCTTGGCCTGCCCGGAGGTCTCCTCGGACCCGGAGGTCTCCGGCCCTGAGCTGTCCTGGGGCTCCGAGGCGCCTCCCGGCGTGCCGGGGCGGCCCGAAAGGGCAAGGCCCAGTATCCCGCCCAGTATCGCCACGCCAAGCACCGCCGCCGCACTTATCTGGAACACCCGGTTCTTCCAGAAGGGCTTTTTTGTCCTTTTCCGGTCGTTTTCCGGCTTTTTCCTCTGCCTCCACCCGGCGTAAAGCGTGAGCTCGTCCTTCACCGTCAGCTCCGTAAGCCGGCTTTGACGGCTTTCATCGGTATACCACCCGGTGAAGGTATAGCCCTCCTTCACCGGTACGGGGAGCTCCGCGGCCTTGAGCACGTCGCCCTTGGCGACAGAAATCTCCTGTTCCTCATCGCCGCCCTCAAGGCGCACCGTCACGACGCCCTCGTACAGCGCCGTGTGAAACTCCTTCACCGACTGGTACCGCTCCCTCGGCCTCACCCTCAGCGCGTGCATCAGCGCCTGCTCCTGCCCCGCCGA